>JBCCGX010001019.1:0-3918 GCA_039029035.1 Acidobacteriota bacterium
GGGCGCCATGGACAGGTCGCCCAGGGTGCGAAACAGTCGGTAGCGGAACGGCGGCCGCTTGGCCTCGCGCATCTCCTTGCGCATGCCGTCCTCGTCGCCGGCCAGGCTCCGCTGGGTGACGACTTCGGCGACACCATCCCCGTCGATATCGCCGAAGTAGACCACCTGGCCGTGGTCGTCCTCCTCTTCTTTGGGCTCGCCGTTGACCTCCGCATTGCCGGCGGCATCGACGGTGATGACGATCGTGGTGTCGTCCTCCTCGTCGTCACCGAGTGGCGCTGCGGGTGGCGCGAACCGGCCGTCGCCCTCGTTCAGCAGCAAGTGGAAGCGCTGCCAGCCCTTGCGGCGATCGGGTAGTAGGAGATCCGGCAGCTGGTCGCCGTTGACGTCGCGGACCTCGGGCAAAGGGTAGTAGAGCGAAAGCCTGGCGCCGGGCTTGCGATGCGTTGTTGGCCAAGAGGGTCGGGACGCGGCAGCGGGCGCCAGCTGCTCCGCGCGGCTGAGATAGATCGCCGCGCCGCCGAAGGTGGGGAAGAGCAGATCGCGCTGGCCATCGCCGTCGAGATCGTGGGCGAGGCCGAGATCGGGCACGAAGGTGCCGGTGCGAGTGAGGATCGAGCGATCGCTGACGATCGGCACCAGCTCGCTATGCCGCGCATCGCTCTCGCCGGTCAGGCGAAGAGCGGCCAGACCGTCGTCAGTCAAGGCGACGATCGGCTGGCCCGGCGGGCCGTGGTCGAAAGTGAGGACGGAAGAGTCGAGGACCATCGGCTGGGCGAGAGGGCGATAGCCGCCGCCCTCTTGTCCGAGAAAAACCCACAGCTCCCGTCGGTCCATGAGCGATGGAACGATGGTCAGCACTTCCACCAGACCGTCGATATCGTCCATCGCCACCGTTTCTTCGATACCGATCTGATCCCATTCAGTGTAGGCCACGGCGACCACCAGGTCTTGCCGGCCGTCGCCGTCGACGTCGGCCGGCAGGATTGCCGACGGTGCCCCCGGCAGCTCGATGGCCTGGTGGCGCAAATCCAAGCGGTCGCGCCGAGCCTCGACTACGGCCGGCAGGGCGAAGACGATCGCCAGGATCAGTGTGTTGATTCGCATGAGTTGATCATTGTGGACGATTGAGAGGGGTGGATGATTGAGAAGGGGCGAGGGACAGAGGGTCCTTGCGGGTTGAACGTGTGGTCCCTGGTGATTGTTACAAGCGGAGTGCCATCGGACGAGGAGATGGTCGATTCTGCGCTCGCGAGGGCGGTTGTACAATCGCTCCAATATGGCCGCCGAAGACACTGCTGCCGAAGACACTGTCACCGAAGACACTGCTGCCGAAGACACTGTTGCCGAGGAACCTGCTTTCGAAGACACCGCCTTCGACCTGACGGATCTCTACGGCAGCACGGTTTCCCATGGCGGGCTGCAAGAAGAGCTGCGTGAGGTTCGGGTGCCGGCCCTGACGATCCTCGCGCATCCGGATCCGCGACGGGTTGGTGAGCGTGTGCTGTTGCCGGCGCTGGCTTCCGGTGGAGAAGTGGAGCTATCGCGACTCGAGCCACAGTTCACCGCCCCTGAGGGAGGCGCTGCGCGACCCTTGGCTGACAAGCATCTCAGTCGCCAGGCGTCGCACCTGGAGCCGGATGGAGCCTCGGGCGGGATCGTATTGCGACGCGGTGCCGCCCGCACCGCGATCGAGCTCGATGGCTTTGCGATGGGTGAAGAGCAGCGACTCTCGAAGCAGGCTTTGCAGGTCGGAGTGACGATTGTGCTGGCCGACCGCGTGGCTCTCTTGTTGCACGAGATCGAGCTGATGCCGCGGCCGGAGAAGGTGCATGCCGATCTGGTGGGCGAAAGCCCGGCGATGCATCGCCTGCAGCAACAGATCCTCGAGATCGCAGCGCATCCTCATGCCGTTCTGCTGCGTGGCGAGACCGGTACGGGCAAGGAACTGGTGGCGCGAGCGATCCACCACGCCAGCCCGCGCAGCGCCAAACCTCTGGTCTGCGTCAACATGGGCGCACTGCCGCCCACCTTGGCGGCGGCCGAGCTCTTCGGTGCTGCCCGTGGCGCTTACACCGGAGCGGCGCGCAAGCGCCGAGGCTACTTTCAACGAGCCCATGGAGGGACTCTCTTTCTCGACGAGATCGGCGAGACGCCGCCGGAGGTGCAAGTGCTCTTGCTGCGGGTGCTGGAGACAGGCGAGGTGCAACCGGTGGGCGCCGCCGAATCGGTGCGGGTGGACGTGCGTGTGGTTGCCGCAACCGACGCCGCGCTCGAAGCGGCAATCGCCGACGGGCGGTTCCGGGCCCCGCTTCTGCATCGCCTGGCAGGATTGGAGATCCACCTGCCGCGCCTGCGCGAGCGCCGCGACGACATCGGCCGGCTGCTGGGCCACTTCCTGCGCCGCGAGCTCGAGTCGCTCGGCAAAGCTGCTCGCATGGCGCCCACGCGGTCGCGACAGCGACCCTGGCTGCCGGCGACCGCGGTCGCGCGCTTGGCCCGCTGCCCCTGGCCAGGTAACGTTCGCCAGTTGCTCAACGTGGCACGTCAGCTCGTCGTCGCGGGCCGCGAAGCGCCCCAGGTCCGCGTGACACCCGAGATTGCTGCGTTGCTGGACGAGGTGAAGCCGCCCGAGGAGGCCACCCCCAAAGAGCCGGGCACCCTCGCATCGCCCGTGCCAGGTACCCCACCCGATGTGCCCAGCACCTCAGAACCGGATGCGGCGCCTACGAGCCTGCCGCCGGTGGTTACGCCATTCGGCGACCGGCGGCCGGCACAGATCAGTGAAGACGAGTTGATCGCGACGCTGAAGGCAAATCACTACCGCCTGCTGCCTACCGCCGCCGCTTTAGGGATCTCGCGGACGTCGCTCTACAGCCTGATCGACAAATCTTCGCGCATCCGCAAGGCCGGCGATCTGACCCGCGGGGAGATCGAGCGCTGCCGCGAGCGTCAGGCCGGCGATCTCGACGCCATGGCGGCCGAGCTCGAGGTGTCGCGCAAGGGCTTGCGGCGCCGCATGACGGATCTCGGCATCGACTGACCCGTCGCGCCGGAGGCGCTGGCGGTTCCGTCCGGACGGTTGTGTTCAACGACCTGTGTCGTTGTGTTCAGCTGTGGCTGGAAATGCCTTGCACATCCCTGTTTTGCGTTCAATAGCCTCGTGATCGGGCTGGTATATCGCTTGCTCTAACAGTACATGACGGTTGGCCAACCGGAAGTTGACAACGCACCTCTCGCCGGCCCTACGGGGGCGAGGCCCGGCGAGAGCTTACGGAAACGTTTGTCTTTTCCAGCAAGGAGAAACTGTCATGTTTATGCTCTCGACCAGGAACCTTTCTATTGTCCTTCTCACCTTCGCTTGGTTGATCGCCGCCGACTCCGGTTTGGCCGTATCGCAACTGGATTTTTGCCGAAACAGTAGCCGGGTCGAGCTGGGTAGCACCTGGAACGACGGCTATCAAGAGGGCGATATCCGCTTTCTTGAGCTCGAGATTCCTCGGACCGGCGTGTTGATGGTCGAAGTCATGGCGCTCGGAGACGGAGCGCCAGCACCACGTTTGACGATCCTCGGTCGTGGTTGTACCGAGCCGGGTACGGCCGACGACTTCCAGATCGTTAATCAAGGCTCCACCTATCAGATCATCGCCGTTGCTGCGGCCGGCGATTATTCGTTCCTTTTGACTTCCCAGGATCCGCAGCAGCCCCTAGGCGAGGTCGAGCTCGCGATCGATTTCACGGCGACCGAGGTCGTGACGAGCGAAGTTCTCGTGGCTCAGGCGCCGGGGGAGCGAACGATTAGCGCGCGTCGCACGGAGTTCTTCATTGATCGATTTGATTCCAAGAGCGAAGAAGACGTCGTCGACCCCCATCCGGACAGCACGGCACCACTCTTCAGCCTCGTCGCGTTCCACACCA
>JBCCGX010001020.1:0-3917 GCA_039029035.1 Acidobacteriota bacterium
GTACAGAGCGTAGTCTTCGATGTGGCATTGCGCCCTCCTGAGAAATCAAAGCTCGGGACAGCCCGAGAAAAGATACGCGGCAGAGCCGCTCAATAGTCGCTCGTTCGCCGACAGACTCCGGTCGTGTGCCGGACCGGCCGGGCTTGCCGACCCCACACTAAGGGATCCCAGGGCCGGGAGATTTGTTTATCGTGCTCGCGCTGCTTGCGTCGGCTCGACGAGCTATCGGTCTCGAAGATAGGGAGGGCTCAGAGCTGGCGAATTTCGCCAGCTAGCTGCTTTGAGGCTTGGCTACGGGGGGACGGGGTAACTCAGGTGCCCATTCAAGTCGCGTCGATCGCCAAGGACGCGAGGCCGTTGGGCTCGATCAACGGCCCGTAGCCGCCCGGCTCGATCAACGGCCCGTAGCCGCTCGGCTCGATCAGCGGGCCGTAACGTTCGGGCGCGGTGAGCGGCCTCGTCGGTGACGGATCGTCGACTGAAGCTAGACCATTGGGCTCGACGATCGGGCCCAAGCCACTTGGCTCGATGATCGAGCCTACTCCGTGGGGCTCGATAGCCGGTCCCAAGCGGGTAGGCGCGACGTGCGATGCCGAACCGCCCAACTCGAGGATCGGCCCCACCCCGAGGGGGTCGATCAGAGGGCCGAGGCCGCTGGGCTCCACCAGAGGCCCCATCTCTAGGGGTTCGACCAGGGGGCCCGATCCGTGGGGCTCGATCAGAGGGCCGAGGCCGCTGGGCTCCACCAGAGGCCCCATCTCTAGAGGTTCGACCAGGGGCCCCAATCCGTGGGGCTCAACCAGTGGGCCCAGGCCGTTGGGCTCGACCAAGGGGCCCACTCTACTGGGCTCGATCTGCGGGCCGAGAAAGCTGGCCCATGCGGCGAGTGCGATCACAAGAGATTTCATCGTGCAACTCTCCTCGTGAGTGGCCGGCAGAATTGACCGGTCCACTCTCTAAGGCGCAAATCGCCGGGTAGATTATTCAGTCGATCTGGTCGATTCTTGTTTCTTTTCGGTCTCGAGGCGGGCCAGAGTCACCGAGAGACCGGTCGGATCGGCTCAGGAGCCGATCCCGATCGGACTGCCGACGGTGCCGGCATCCCTGGCTTCGACCGGAAGACTGAAGCCGTTCGGAACGATCACTGGGTGCGCTCCATTGGGCTCGCTTACGGGTCCGTGGCGGTTGGACTCGAGGGGCTGACTGGAACCGTTCGGTTGGATGGTTGGCCCCAAAGCATAGGACCCGGTGGCGGTTTCGAGGCGGCTCGGCGCGGCGCCGTGCGGATCGATGAGCGGCCCGATACCGGTAGGCGAGATGATTGGCCCGAGGCCGTTCGGGTCGATATAGGGGCCGAAGCCACTTGGATCGATAGATGAGCCGATGCCGTTGGGCTCGATCCAGGGGCCGACGCCGTTGGGCTCGATCAGGGAGCCGAGGCCCCAAGGATCGACGATCGGGCCCATCCGATTGGGCTCGGCGAGTGGTGCGATGCCGCTGGGCGAGATAATTGGCCCCAACCTTGGGGTCGTTGTCTGCAGGCTGAGGGCGGGCCCGTGCAGACTAGCCCAGGCGGTGATTGCGAGGATGAGGGTCTTCATGACGGATGTTCCTCGAACATGCTGGTGCTAGACCTGCAGCACCGCGGTACCGTGCGGATCGACGGCCGGACCCCAACTGCCGGTCTCTAGAATCGGCGACAAACCAATCGGATCGACGATCGGACCGAGTCCGCTAGCCTCGAGGAGCGGCGAAGTGCCCACCGGGTCGATCGATGCCCTGAAAGCTGGCTGAGCGACATGCGATGCTAAACCTACCGGATCGATGAGCGGTGATATGCCGACCGGATCGATGAGCGGTGACATGCCTACCGGATCGATTAGCGGTGACATGCCCACCGGCTCGGCCGGACTGAATCCGACAGGCTCGATGTAAGGTCCTGACGCCAAGCGCAAGGGCTCTCCGGCGGGTCGGAGGCTTTGGGGCTCCAATCCTGGCCCGATACCGAGGGGTTCGAGACCCGGGCCGAGCAGGGCGATCGAGAATACAAGAGCGACGGCGAGCTTCTTCATACGCACTCTCCTTGGTGCTGCCCCCGATCGGAGATCCGAACGAGGCATGGGTTGCGGCATCGAAGGCTGGAGCACGGCGGCCGAAAGATAAAGGAAGATGGTGGAAATCGTCGCAACCCAGGAATAGATCCTCCGCCGACTCCAGCACGCATAGAGGCGCCTTTGGCCGCCAAATTGGATCAGCGAGATCACGATAGCTCGCCGGATGGAGAAATACGTCTTCGTGACCGCTGTTACTATCGATGGGTCAATCTGGGCTCTGGCGCCCTGCGGATGGCTTCACAGGTCGGCCGGAGACGGCAGGCCCTGGGGATCGATCATCGGGCCGAGCCGGCTCGGCGAGTGGACGCCGTTCGGGTCGAGGTAAGGGCCGACGCGGTTGGGCTCTTGCACGAGTCCGCCACCGTTGGGATCGATATAGGGGCCGAGGCGACCGGGCTCAGACGTCAGCTCCGCCCCTCCGAGATCGATAGACGAGCCGAGACCGTTGGGCTCGATGGTGGCTCCGAGCAGACAGGCGGTGGCCGCCAGTGCAATGGCAAGGTTCTTCATAGACGCTCTCCTCGAGTTTCTGCCTGCCGGCAGAGTGCATGGGTTTGGTTCACTGGAACCGCGAATTGGGGCGCCTGTCGACCAAGGTCTAGATCGGGTGCCTGGGCACCCTGGCATGCACCGACCTCGATCCGCCGCCTGTTGGTTCAGGCGCAGCCGAGGTCGGAGACTTATCATCGTCGGCGAAGAATCTGCTTCGGCGGGCTGTCCGGCGATGGCGCCTTCAGTCGAGCGGCTGATCGACCGGCACCGGGCGATACTCGAAGAGTGCCAGAGCGCGACGGACCTCGTCGCGGCTCGGTACCTGCCGCTCGCCCCACAGCTCGGGCCAGCGCTGACAGCCATCTAGCTGTTTACGCAGCGAGCGTCTGAGCTCGCCCCCTTGGGCGTTGGCCTCGATCTCCTCGCAGACCGCGACCCAGGATTCCGGATCGCCGCCAACGTCTTCGGTAACCTGGACGTTCTGGCCCTGGACGAAGCGAAAAGACAGGGGATCCTTCCACGAGCCGAAGGCGAATTGAGGCTGGCGGAACTGTAAGGTCACCTCGGCGCCTCGGTCCGCGGCCAGGGTGAAAGGGAAGTCGGCCTTTGACATCCGCGCGGCGTGGAGCCACTTGTCGCCCCAGCGCTTCTCGTGGCGCTCCTGGGTTACTCGTAGAACGTGTTGGCCGGGCTCGAGGAATCTCCGGAAAGACAGCTTGCTGGAGTCCAGGAGATTGCTGGACTCGACGTAGGTCAGCGGCTCGCCGTTGATGTAGACGTACAGGCCCCATTCGTCGTCGTCTTCGTCTAAGTCGGGTCGATACGACATCTCGAAGCGGACAGGAACCTCGCCGTCGGCGCTGGGACCGGCCAGCGCTTCCGGAGTGGCAGTTGCCGCTGGAGCCGGAGCGGCAGTTGCCGCTGGAGCCGTAGGCTCGGGGGCTGGCGCCGGCTTGGTGGTGGGGACCGGCGTCGGGGGCGGCGCGGTGGTTGTCGGCCGGGTCGACGCGATGGGCTTGCTAGGTGGTGCCGGCTCTTGGGGTCGAGCTGGAGCTGAGGTGCTCGCGCTCTCGGCAGCGAGATCCATCAGGTGGGCGAGCAACGCGTCCGAGGCACCAGCTTCTTTCAATGCGATCAGATCGGCCGCTTCCGGGTGCCGCGGCCTCTCCGTCTGTGCGGCGAGCCATCTGAGGATGATCTCCTCCGACATCTCGGCTTGCAGCATCTGCTGGACCTCGTCCAAGACCGGGCCGGCAATCGGCTCGGCGTTGGCCGGGGCAGCGGCAGAGACGGTGAGTAGCAGTGCAAGGA
>JBCCGX010001021.1:0-3915 GCA_039029035.1 Acidobacteriota bacterium
CCCGAGGCGGTCCGACGCAGCCGCCACTTCATCGAAATCCTACAGAAACGCATCAAAATTCTCTTGCGACAGCAGGGCCAGGGCTCGCGAATCGACCCGACCGTCGCGGCTCTGAGCCTGCTCGGCATCGTGCATTGGGGCGTCTGCTCTTACCGCACGGAGCGGCGGCTGAGCCGCAACGAAGCGATCGAGCAGGTCACCCGCCTCGCCCTGCACGGCCTCACCTCGCAGCCGCCGCCGGGACCGATCTGGCCGGTCGCCCAGCCGTTGACGGCTTGAGGTTCAGCTGGTCGGCAGGAAGCTATAGCCGACGCCGCGCTGGGTGATCAGGTAGTGCGGTTTCGAGGCGTTGGGCTCGATCTTCTGCCGTAGACGGTGGACGTGTACCCGCAGGGTGTCTTCGAAGACCTCGTCCAGCGGCCAGAGTCGCGCCAGCAGGTAGTCGGTCGTCACCGTACGCCGCGCGCTACGGATCAGGATGTGGAGGATCTTGGTCTCCGTCGGCGTGAGAGAGGTCTCTTCATCGTTGATCAAGGCCTTCTTGGCCGCGAAATCGACCGCCAGCCGGTCATCGATCACTGTCAGTGTTTCCAGCCGGAAGGCGAAGTCGCCCATCCGCCGGATGACCCGCTTGACCCGTGCTGCCAGCTCTTTCGGCTTGAAGGGCTTGGTGACGTAATCCTCAGCCACCTCGTCGATCGTCTTGACGACCGTGCCTTCCTCGTCGATCGCAGTCAACATGATGACCGGCAAATCGGAGAACTTCTGCAGCTTGCGGGCCAACGCGATGCCGTCGGTACCCGGCATCATGATGTCGAGCACCGCGAGGTGCGGCAGGCCCTTGCGGCTGATGAGATCAAAGGCTTCCTTGGCCGAGTAGGCCTGCATCACTTCGAAGCCTTCCGCTTCGAGGGTCATGCGGACGACACTGACGATATCCGGCTCGTCATCGACGACCAAGATTTTATGGGCGGCACCTGGAACTTCCACTCGCTAGACCTCCGCTTGGGACGGCCGAGAGGCGACTCGACGAATCAGCAGATAAGATTCGCGCCTAGTATACTCAATCCGTGTCGTGTCGCCAGCGCGGCCGGATCAGGCTCATTGACCCGTAGCGGCCGGCACCCAGCGGGCCAGCTGAATCGCCATCTCGCCGTCCGCAAAGGGCGACTCCCGGGTCAACCGTACCCGCTGCGGCGCCGCCCCGAGGCGAAAGCGCGGTGAGACGACCAGTGGGCCGCCGCGCTGCATCGAAGCCCAAGACAGCTCCAACTTGCGGTCACCGACCTCGAGCCAGAACGTCTCGTCGGAAACCGAATCCAGGCTGTCCCAGAAGAGTTGGGCGAAGAGACTCACCATCTCCCATTCATTCGCCGCCGCCGGCAGCTCGATCGATCGACAGCCGCCGACGGCATCGCTGCAGGGCAGCGGCTCCAGGTCGCGATAAGGCTCGAGCAGGCGCCAGCGGCGCGCCACCGCGACGATCGTCGGCCCGCGGGCCTTGAAAGGCTGCGCCGCGAAGACCTCGACCCAAGGCGCCGGTTGGCCGCTTTGGCGCTGCTTGTAGAACGTCGCAGCGTCGCCCTCCAAGTTGTGCTCGAAAAAAAGCATGCCGTCGGCTGCATCGAGCGCCGCTGAGTCGATATCGGTCAGACGATCGGACGCACGCACGGCCGAAAGACCACCATGCAGGCGGCGTTGGCGCCCACCCCAAACGGGCTGGGGCTCGTCCCAGGCTTCGGCATAAACCAGCCGGGCGGTCGGCGGCGGGCGCAACTTCTCGTTGAGGTAGCGCACCGCGAGATCGCGCGTGGTCGGCGTCAGCGAGCGGTAGACATAGAGCCAACCCGGAACAAAAAGCCAGACGGCTAGAACGCCGCACACGCCGGCCCTCACTGCCGGCCTCTGCAGCCACGGCCAGCGAGCCCGGGCCCAGCGCCAACCATCGGCCAGGAGCCAGGCTCCGCCGATGGCGGTGAAGAGCAACAGCGGCAGGAAGTTGTTGGGTTTGAAGTACGGTGTCTGAATCGTGTAGATGATCGAGTAGATCAGCGGAAAAACGACGAACATCGCTCGCCGGGCACGCTCCACGAGGGAAAGATCCGGCGGCGCCTCCCAGGCCGAAGTTCGGAGAAGACTGGCTAGCAGCAGGATAAAACCAACCAGCCCGCAGGCGCCGATTACCAACCCGTGCACGAAGTCTCCGACGATAAAACCGATCACCTTGCCCGGCATCTGGAGACGGGTCGCCTCGGTGAAGCCGGCGCGCAAGGCGTAATCCTTCTTCAGACCTTCGAGAAAATGGAGGTAGTACATCCAATAAGGATTGAGAGCGATGAAGGCCACCGCGCTGGACACACCGGCCACCACCAGCAGCACGACCCGCCGTCGATCGTGCCAGCCCAGCACCAGGGTCGCTGCTACCAGCGGCAAGGCGATGATGCCGCCGGTGAGCTTGCTCGACATGGCCAGGGCGATGGCCACACCGGCCAGGACGTGGCGCCAAACCGTCGGTCGCTCGACGGCCGCAAGAGAGGCCCAGAACGACATCGTGATCGTCATCAGGAGCAGGGCATCGGGCTTGATGACGCCCGATGAATGGATCGGCCACGGGGCGAAGGCCACCATCATGGCGGCGAGCAGGCCGATCTGATCGGAGAACATCAGGCGGCCGGCAAGAAAGACGAAGACAACCGCCAAGGTACCGTAGATCGCCTGCATCAGGCGGCAGAGCAGGATCCCCGTCTCGGTGAATCTCTGGTTCGCATCGAGCACCTGGAAGGCAGTGTTGCCAGTGGTCTCGTACAGAGTTTCCGAGACTCGCAGCACGGTCGCCAGAGGCACCGACCACACCGGCGACGGATAGTAGGACTTGACCGGCTTGACCTCGCCGGTGAAGAGGAAGTGGTAGACGTTCTTCAGCGCATACTGCTCGTCCCAGAAGCGGCTCTGGTGAAGATCCCAGTTGCCGTACCAGGCCCGCAAGGCGAGGCCGGCGGCAAGGAGAAGCAAGAGCAGCGCCCAGGTCTTGCGTCCGATCGGCGGCCGCCGCGTCTCCTCCGTGACGACGCGGCCAGGCGTGTCTGCGCGACCAGGCGTGTCTGGGCGGCCAGGCTTAGGATTCGGCTGCACGGGCTCAGCAGGAGGGGGTGGAGACTTCGACGGTTCCATGATGGTCTCAAGCGGTCGACGCGGTGGCACCAGGCGGCCGGCCCGCCCCAAGGCCCGGCCCGCCCCTCGGCCTCGACGTCCTGGAGGTCAAACCTTGACGGCTGCGGGCCCCCAGGGGCATGATGACCGGCGCCATCCCGACCCACGGTGCATCGCTCAATGGCACCGTCTTCCGATGGCACTGGCCTGACTTCCGATGGCACTGCCTTGACTTCCGATGGCACCGTCCTGTCTTCCGATGGCACCGTCCTGACGTCCGATCGCATCCCGAGAGCCCCGCATGCCGAAGCCAACTCCTCCGTCGCCGACCGCGTCGCCGCAAGCCGGATCCCGCCCGGCTCGCGCACGGGATTACGTCGCCATGGCGCGGCCCGATCATTGGATCAAGCATGTTTTCATCCTCCCTGGGATCGTGCTGGCGTTCCTTCTCCACCCCGTCCCCCTTGCCGAACTGCTCCTTCCGGTGCTCCTCGGAATGCTGAGTGCCGCCGCCATCGCCTCGTCCAATTACGTGCTGAACGAGTGGCTCGACAAGCAGCACGACGCTTTTCACCCAATCAAATCGCAGCGGCCGGCGGTCGCGTTGACGCTCTCGCCAACCGTCGTCCTGCTGCTCTACGCGGCACTGGTCGTCCTCGGCCTCTCTCTCGCCGCCGCGCTTTCGCGACTCTTCTTTCTGGCGACCTGTACTTTTCTCGCCAGCGCCGTACTCTACAATGTCCGGCCGTTTCGCACCAAGGAGCG
>JBCCGX010001022.1:0-3915 GCA_039029035.1 Acidobacteriota bacterium
AAATGCAACAATCTGCCTGTACACTGACGGTGTTCAACCGATGATTACGAGCGCGACACGCTCTTGGATCGATCGATCTCGGGAGACCTTTGTCCCGTGAACGAGATTTGCCCCGGTTCGTCCCCCGGAACGCACCCCGGCTGCGCGACGTTGAAGCTTCGCGGGACCGTGTTGCGCGGCGTGCCGTGGCAAAACCTCCGGCGAGCGCCCCGCACCACCCTGCGCGGCGCCCTCGGAGACTCTAACTACCCCTCAGTGTGAGGAGGAGACCCATGATGAGACCCAGTTGGACCAAGGGATTCGCCCTGTTGGTCGCATTGACACTGATCGCGGCTCCCGCCGCCTTCGGTCAATCGACCAACGGCGACATCCAAGGCACAGTCGAGGATGACTCAGGCGCGGCACTGCCCGGCGTCACAGTGACGGCGACCCCGGACGGCGCCGGCACTCCGAGAACGGCCATTACCAGCGAGAACGGCAACTTCCGCATCCCGTCGGTACCTCCGGGCATGTACACGGTGACCTTCGCCCTCGACGGCTTCCAGACCATCGAGCAGGCAAACGTTCGCGTCTCGATCGGCGCCACCCAGCGTCTGGCGGTCGACATGACCTCGACCTTCACCGAGGAGCTGGTCGTCACCTCCGAGCGGCCGGTGGTCGACCAGGCCAGCACCGATCTCGGCGTCAACGTCGGTGAGGACTTCTTCCAGGAGCTACCCACCGGTCGCAGCTACACCTCGATCGCTCGGCTGGCGCCAGGTGCCCAGGCGGATGCCTGTGTCGGCACCCAATGCCAGACCAGCTTCTACGGCTCCACCAGCGCCGAGAACGCCTACTATGTCGACGGCGTCAACACCACGGGCATCGAGCTCGGCCAGGAAGGTCAGCAGCTCAACTTCGAGTTCATCCAGGAAGTCCAGGTCAAGACCGGCAGCTACTCGGCCGAGTACGGTCGCGCCATCGGCGGCCTGGTCAGCGTCATCACCAAGTCGGGCGGCAACGAGTTCAAAGGCGACGTCTTCGGCTACTTCGACGACGTGCAGAACTCGCTCTCCGGTCGAGCAGCGAACGGCCCCCAGGCACGGTCGAGCCACATCGCGGAATTCACCCGCTCCGACCTCGGCGCCGACCTCGGCGGCTACCTGGTGAAGGACAAGCTGTGGTTCTTCACCGCCTACAACCGGGTCGACAACACTGACGACGTGCGCTCGGTCGACAACTTCGGCACCGTGATTCCCGGCGCCCCGTTGACCGGCGACATCTTCGAGCAGGAAACCGAGCGCGACCTGTGGGCCGCCAAGCTGACCTGGGCGATCAGCAGCAGCCACTCGTTCTACGCCTCCGCCTTCGGTGACCCGAGCACCGTGTCCGGCCCGTTGCCTGGTGAGTCCCTAGCGGCGACGCCGCTGCACTTCACCGGCACCGTGGAGACCGGCGCCACCGACTTCGCCGCCAACTACGACGGCGTGCTGTCCGACAACTTCATCGTCAACGCCCGCTTCTCCTCGCACAAGGAGAAGTCGCTGCAGATCGGCGCCGGCGAGAACACTGTCGGCTACATCGACAACACCGATCCCCTCGGCGACGGCACCACCGTCTTCGGCTTCTTCGACGAGTTCACCGGTGAGTTCCTCGAATCCGGCTTCGGTTTCTACCAGAACCAGCCCGACCTGCAGCGCGAGAACATCAACGCCGACGCCACTTGGTTCGTCGACGAGCTCGCCGGCTCGCACGAATTCAAAGTCGGCTACGAGTTCGAGGACATCACCGGCCAGCAGAACAATCACAACGGCGGCACCGGGCAGCGGATCTTCCGCTTCGTCTGCGATCCGGATGAGCGCTACTGCGGCGAGCCGGGCCAGGAGCAGGACTACTACTACCGTCACCGCTTCTACACCGGCGACAACACGCTCGATCCCCTGACCCTGACTGCGGCCAACATCCAGAATCCGCTGTCGGTCGGTATCAAGACCGAGAACGACGCGCTCTACGTCCAGGACACCTGGCGGCCGACATCGAACCTGACGATCAATGCCGGCATTCGCTGGGAAACCCAGCAGCTATTCAACCATCTGGGTACGGTCCAGGCCGACATCGACGACAACTTCGCGCCGCGCGTCGGCTTCACCTGGGATCCGACCAAGGAAGGCCGAGCCAAGATCTTCGCGCACTACGGGCTGTACTACGAGACCATCCCGATGGACATCGTGATCCGCTCGTTCGGCGGTGAGATCCAGATCTTCACCTACAACCTGTCGGCCGATCCCAACGATGTAGCGCTCGATCCCCGGGTGCGCAACTCGCGCTTCCTCGGTGGCGGCATCTCCCAGGTCGATCCCGACCTCGGCGGCCAGTACCTCGACGAGGTCGTGGTCGGCGGCGAGTGGGAAGTGAAGCGCAGTTGGAGCGTCGGCGTCAAATACATCCAACGCGACCTCAAAGACGTCATCGAAGACGCTCTGTCGGCCGATGGTAGCTACTTCATCGGCAATCCCGGCCAAAACACACTGGAGGGCACTTTCGACCTCGGCTACGCCTTCGGCTACAACGACACCCTGCATCTGTTGGACGAGCCGGAGCGCAAGTACAACGCGGTCGAGATCACCGCCGCGAAGCGCCTGACGAAGAACTTCCAGTTCCTCGCCTCGGCGCTGTGGTCGGAGCTCGAGGGCGACTACGACGGTAGCTTCCAGCTCTCCACCGGCCAGCTCGACCCCAACCTGAACTCGGCCTTCGACTACTTCGACTTCTCGGTCAACAACCAGGGGCCGCTGTCGAACGATCGCGAGTGGCAGCTGAAGTTCGACGGTATCTACCAGTTCGACTTCGGCCTCACTGCTGGCTTGTCGGCGTTTTATCGAACCGGTACGCCGGTCACCGCGATGGGTTACTCCACCGCTTACAGCAACTGGGAGTACTACCTGTCGGAGCGCGGCGCCTTCGGCCGGGTCGATGACGCCTACGAGGCCGATCTGCACCTGGGTTATCCACTCAAGATCGGCGACAAATTCGAAGTGAACTTCTTGCTCGATATCTTCAATCTGCTCGACGCGCAGACCGAGACTTTACGCGAGAATCGCTTCACTATCGCCGAGGAGAACTGCTTCCCGCCCGGCGGCTCGCGACTGTGCCTACAGCCGATCGATCCGGTCACGGGACAGATCAACACGATCACGCCAGACACCGTCATCAACGATCCGGACGGCGTGCTCAGCAGCTCGTTCAATACGCCGCGTGCCTGGACGAACCCACGCCGGGTTCGCTTCGGCATTCGCTTGAGCTGGTGATCGGTTGATTCCCGACCGCTGATCCCAGGATCACGGAACAAAGGGGGCCTGCGGGCCCCCTTTTTCGTGGGCGATCAGAAGACCGGATCCTGTTGACCGACATCATCGGGTGGCAGCCTGGCTCCGCGACCTCGACGCATTGGCATTGCTAGGCCTTTTTCGTCTTGTTGAAGCCAGAGCCCGGCTTTTCCTCGCGGAGGAGCATGTCGATGAAATTTGCAAATCGCCGCTGTCTGGTTTCGGGTTTCTTCGCACTTGTCAATCCATGGGCGATGACATCACGACTCGATTTCTTGAGCGTTTCAAAAAACTGCTTCGCCTTCGGCTTGCTCTCCAGTGCTGCCAGGAAGTCCCCCGGCACTCTCATCTCACGGACCGCATAGGCGTTCTGCCATCGGCCGTCTGCTTTGGCGGCACGAACATGCACCAGGCCGGACTCCGTCATCCGGCCCTCGCTGATCAAACGCTCCACATGCTCTCTGTTCCTCTTCGACCAGTTGCTTCGCGCTCGCCTGGGCGTAATTCGCTGGAGATAGGCTTGTTCATCAATTGATTTCTTGATGCCGTCGATCCAGCCCCAGCACAGTGCCTCAATCACGACATCGTCCCAAGTCACGCTCGGTATGCC
>JBCCGX010001023.1:0-3914 GCA_039029035.1 Acidobacteriota bacterium
AACTCGCATGAGTCAACCGCCCCGTATCGGCCCTGAGCTGTTCGAATTCCTGCGTGATCTGGCCGAGAACAACAACCGCGACTGGTTCCAGGCCAACAAGGCGCGCTACGAGAACGACGTGCGCGAGCCCATGCTGCAGTTGATCAGCGACTTCGCTTCGCCGTTGCGCCAGATCAGCCGCCACTTCGTGGCCGATCCCAGGCGCTCCGGCGGCTCGCTCTTTCGGATCTACCGCGATACGCGCTTCGCCAAGGACAAGACGCCCTACAAGACCAACGTCGCAGCCCAATTTCGCCATCGCCAGGGCAAAGACGTCCATGCGCCAGGCTTTTACCTCAGTCTCGAACCGGGCACGGTCCACGCCGGCACCGGACTCTGGCATCCCGACTCGAAAAGCCTGAAGACGATCCGCGAGGCGATCGTCGAGCGGCCACGGGCCTGGAAAAGCGCCATCGGGGGGACCGATTTCCGCCAGACCTTCGAGATGTATGGCGACTCCCTCAAGCGTGCCCCCAAGGGTTTCGACCCCGAGCATCCCTTGATCGAAGACCTGCGGCGCAAGGATTTCGTCGGCATGAAGCAATTCGACGAAGCGGATGCCGTCCGCCCCGACTTCTCGGACCGCTTCGCCGACTGTTGTCGCAAAGGTGCGCCGCTGACGCGGTTTCTGACCCAGTCGCTCGGCCTGCCCGGGTAGCTGGCAGCCGTCTCGGTTAGAGGGTTGACTAGTACGCCGTCATTTTTCGTGGAAAAATGACGCCTCAGTCGTCATTTTTCCATCGCGGTTGTTCACGGGCTGCCGCGCGTCACCTCGAACGGCTGGAAACTTCGAGCGCCGAACCCGCTACAGGTCGATGTGCAAGAGCGGCAACATGCGCCCAGGGATACTCCCTGACGGCGTTTCGCCGACCAGGCGCCCGCCGGCAGCCTCATAGAAGCGGGCGGCATTGGGATCGCCTGGAATGACCATGGTGGCGTAGCCCGAGTCCCGAGCCTCGCTCTTGGCGTGCTCGATCAGCTGCCGGCCGAAGCCCTGGCCGATCGCCTCGGGCTCGACGAAGAGAAAGCCCAGCTCCACCTCGTCGTCCGACATTCGCGCCAGAGCATAGAAGCCGACGATGCGTTCCGCCATCAAGGCGGCGTAGGTCGAGGCAGTGCGAACGTAGGCTGGCGACAAAGTCAACTCCTCGCGGCAGGCTTCCATGAACTCCGGCGAATAGCCCCAATAGCCCTTGGAGCGAAAAGCGAGCTCGCTCAACTGCTCAGCCTCTTCGGGCTTGGCACGACGGATCGCTCGGTCGTCGTCGCTCATCGACATAGACGGTTCCTCCCCTGTCAACTCTTGGGCGATTCAACTTCGGGTCATTCAACCTTGGCCGATTCAGCTTTCGGTGCTTTCAGCCTTTGGGCGCGATAGCGGAACTTGCCCGGATCCTCCGTCAAGCACCAGGGCTCGATCACTGTACCACCCTCGGCCGAGCACTTCTTGCGGCTGACCTTACGCAGACGCTCACGACAGAGGGCGAAACCGTCGACCGGATGCTCGCCGACGTGCACCGACGTGGTGGCGCACAGGGGCGGCGGAATCGGCACCTTGGCCCGCACCTCGGTCGGCAGAGCGCGGTAAAGGTAGTTGACGTACGCCGACACGCGATGGGCCCAAGGGTTGGGAAAGCGCGACATCTTCTGCACCGTGTCGAGCTCGGCTTGCCCCGAAGCCCGCACGACATTGGTCACTCCCAACTTCTCGTAGGCCGCCCGGCGGGTGATCTCCGGCATCCGGGTGATGGGATCGAGCTCGGTCGACCACTGCTGCGACCGAACGCCCAAGCACTGCTCGAAGTCGGCAACGAACTCCTGATCTCCCAATTTGGGCGCGGCGAAGGTATACACCCCAGCCACCGCGACCCCCTCCTTCTCCAGACGATAGGCGGCTAGGTTGGCCAGCGCTCCCCCCAGGCTGTGACCGGTGAGCCAGAGCTGCAGGCCGCTACTCTGAAGCGGCGCGACCGACGCGTACAAGGCCTCCCAAACCGACCCCAAAGCGTAGTGGAATCCACGGTGGATCTGCATCCCATCCACCTCGAGAGGCCATATGCGCGCATCGGTGAGCCAGTCGCGGGTCGCCGCGGTGGTGTCATGCCCTTCACTGCCACAGAAGACGACCAGGACGATCGCTTCGTTGCGCAGCACCAGAGCCTGGGTGCCGGTCTTTGCCTCGCCGGCTTCGAGAAAAGCCACCACCTCCAGGCCCAGGGGCTCATAGACGTGGCTGAATTTGTCGGCGAAGGTCTCGCCGGCGAGATCCTTGACCGGGCCGCGATACGCCGCGCTGCTCGCCAGGGCCAGCAGGTACGTGTCGATCCAGGACAGCTCGTCGGCCACCGGCTCGAAATCGGCAAAGGGCACGGCGGCAATCGGAGGGCCGCCGAAGAGGAGCAGCAGGCCCGACACCAGCGCTGTGACAAGAGATTTAAGGGGCCGCGGACGACTTATCGGCACGATCGATCCTCGCTCACCAAATCGGCGGCGAGCATACCATCTACAGGGTCGCGGCCAACTCGCGAATGCTCTGTGCCAGCACCTCCGGCACCTCCTCCTGCAGGAAATGTCCCGCCTGAGTTCGGGTGACTCGCGCCGCGGGAAAAGCCTGCTCATGCCGCCGCAGTGCACGACCGAGAATCGGATCACGCTCCCCCCAGACGAGGCCTACCGGCCCCTCGAACTCCAGCGCCCACTTCTCGCCGCGCCGTAGCGCCGGCATGCTCGGATGGTCAGCACCATCCGGTACCATCCGCGCCAAGGCTAGCGGCGCGACACGATCGGCCCAGCCACGCAAAGGCCAGCGGTAGGCACGGGCAACCGGTCCACGAATCGACCGCCGATCGCCCTGAGTGAAACGCAGGGCGATCTGGGGAAATCCGCAGCCGCGAAAGACTAGATCACTGATCCAGGGCAACCGAGCGAAACGATGAAACAGCGTGCCTCGCGGTATCCGCGGCAAGGCCACCGCGGTATTGGCCAGCACTAGCCCGGCAACCCGCCGTTGCAGCCGCGCACCGACTGCAGCGATGATCGGTCCTCCCCAGTCCTGGCCGACGAGAATGACACCTTCGAGGTCGAGGGCGAGAACCAGCTCGGCGATCGCATCAGCATGCCGATCGACCGAATGATCCCTCAGCTGCGGCAGCCGATCGGAGAACCCGAGCCCCAGAAGATCCGGCGCGATGGCCCGCAAGCCGTCGAGCTCGGCGATCACCTTGCGCCACAAGAAGCTCCAGGTGGGGTTGCCGTGCAGCAGCACCACCGGCCGTTGTTTGGCTCCCCCCTCATCGATGTAGTGCAAATTTCGACCCCGGTCAGGTCCCTGGGTCACGGCATAACAGCGCCGATGCAGTGCGAGCTGGGCTGCGATGAAGAGCGGCAGCGCAGGGGCCTTCGGCATGGAGCGCGATCCTCGAACGAGCGGCAGACTATACTCTTGGCGACGGATACAGAGGCGCAGAGTTTACCCGCTGGGACCGTTTCACCGATGGGAGGAACAGAGGTGGGTGAAACCTCCTAGCTTCAGTAAAGACTCTGAGCTATTTCAATGAACCCAACCTTGCTCCCTCAGCTGCGATGACCACTCCCAATGACCCCACAGCGGCTTTTGCCGGCGCGAGCGCGGTCGACGAGGGGGCGATCAAGTTCACTGCCGAGCATCGCCAGCAACCCCTTGTCGCGCGCCGCTTCGGCGACGCCGCTTGCCGTTTGATCGCTTGGCGCGAGATCTTCGCCAAGACCGGTCTCGTCGGCCAGGAGCCCGGGCTCTACGGCGGCTTTGGCTACGGCAACGTCAGCTGTCGGATCGGACCGCCCTCGCGGCCACGGCGACGCCGCGCTTTTCTCATCACCGGCACCCAGACCTCGGG
>JBCCGX010001024.1:0-3913 GCA_039029035.1 Acidobacteriota bacterium
CTCGATCTCGAACGTGTCCTGCAGGGCGAAGCCGGTCTGCACGAAGGGTGTTCGGCCGAGCTGACGATCGGGTCGCAGGGCCTCGACCAGGCGATCGAAGGGCAGATCCTGGTGGGCGAACGACGCCAGGCAGGCCTCCCGGACCTGCCCCAACAAGGTGGCGAAGCTCGGCTCGCCATGCCAGCGGGCGCGCACCACCAGCATGTTGGTGAAGAAGCCGATCAAGGGCTCGCTCGCCGGGTGCAGGCGCTGGGCGGTGGGCACGCTGAGCAGCAGATCTTTCTGCCCCGAGGTCCGGTAAAGCAGGGCGGCGAAGGCGCTGGCCAAGAGCATGAAGAGGGTTGCCTCATGGCGCTGCGCCAGGGCTTGGAGCGCTGTGTGCTGGCCGTCGGCGAAGGCAAAATCGAAGTTGGCTCCCCCATCACTCGGTATGGCGGCGCGCGGATGATCGGTCGGCAGGTCGAGGGCGCGGGGCGGCGCGGCGAGGGTGTCGCGCCAGAAGTCGATCAGCTGCTCCAACCGATGGCCGGACAGAGCCTCTTCCTGCCAGTGGGCCAGGTCGGCGTACTGCAGCTCGAGGGGTGGCAGTGGGCTCTGCGCCGCGACGTCCTGGCGGCAGTGTGGGTAGAGGACGGCCAGCTCGCGGAGGAGGATGCCGAAGGACCAGCCATCGGACGCGATGTGGTGCATCATGAGTACTACTAGGTGGTCGTCAGCGTCGAGGCGTAGGATGGCCGCCCGCAGCATCAGGTCGCGCGCCAGGTCAAAGGGCTGGCGTAGCAACCCCTCGGCCTGGCGCAGAGCGTGGCTTCGACGCTCCGTCGGTGTTTCGGCGGTCACATCGACGCGCTCGATCGTCACGGCCCGCGGTGGATCGATGATCTGCCAGGGGGTGTCGTCGCGCTCCACGATGCGGGTGCGCAGCACCTCGTGCCGGCGCACGATCTCGTCCAGGGCGTGCTGCAGTGCCGTGGGATCGAGCGGCGCGTCGAACCGCACCGTGATCGCCATGTTGTAGCTCGGGTCGGCCCCCAGGCTGCCGGTGCGCGTCGTCGGGCGGTGGAGTCGATCGAGGTACCACAGCTGGCGCTGGGGTGCCGAAGCGGGGAGGGGTCGATCCCGTGCCAGTCGCCAGGGGGAGGCGCTGAGCTCCTTCGGCTCAGCCGTGCTGAGCCGCTCGGCGACGGTATCGACCAGATCGGCCAAGGTCGGGTGACGGAGGAGGAACGAGAGAGGGATCGCGCAGCCCAGGCGATCCGCGATGCGTCCGGCGACGCGAAACGCGTCGAGGGAGCTGCCGCCGAGGGCGAGGAAATCTGCCGGCTCGGCACGGGTCGCCGAGCCGGCTCCGTCATCGTCTGCGCCGCCGAGGATCTCGACCCAGATTGCCGCCAGGGCCTCTTCGAGGGCTCGCCGTGTTGCCGGTCGCGAATCGCTCATGGCGGAGAGTCACAGACGGTGTTTCACGGACGGAAAGTCACTACCGTTGGGTCACTGGCTGATCACGTAGGCGCCGCCGTTCAGGGTCAGGTTGTTGCCGGTGGAGAAAGGGGCGCGGCCGGAGAGGAAGAGGTCGACCGCCTCGAACAGCTCTTCGGGCTCACCGTAGCGCTGCATCGGGATCCCTTCGAGGATCGATTCGCGCATCGCCTCGACACAGGGGAGGTGCGCCAGACCGGCATCGATCATTCCCGGCGAGATGGCGTTGATGCTGATCTGGAAGCGCGCCAGCTCCGAGGCCAGATCGCGCACGAAATGCAGCAGCATCGCCTTCGAGGTCTTGTAGGGCGTCGGATCGAAGATATGCGGATTGAGCGCCCCCGAGCTCGACACCAGGACGATCGAGCGCCGGCGCTCGGCGTTCTCTTGCCGCAGCTCGTCGCGGCACCAGTGGCGGCCGAGCTCGTGCAGAGCTTCCCAGACACTCAGCGCGTTGATCTGGATCAGGTCGCGCATCTGCTCGCCGTCGAAGCTCGAGGGCGGGCCCATCAGGATCGCTTCGCCATCGGTGGTGAAGGTCGTGCTGCCGTGGTTGAACAGGACGGCGTCGATCTTCGGCTGGTCCTGCAGGACGCGGCGAAAAGCGTCGCCCATCTGGCCGGGCACGGCGGCGTCGGCGTTGAAGCCGACCAGGCGCCGCTCGGCGCCCGGCAGGTCCTTTGCCAGGTGCCTCACCCGGGAGCTGTCGCAGGTCTTGGCCGCTTCACGGTTGGCCGTTTCACGGTCGGCCGCTTCGCGGTCGGTGGAAGCCCGGCAGTGGGCGATCACCTTGGCACCGCGGCGCAGCCACGTCCGGGCCAGCGCCGCGCCGATGCCCCGGCTAGCGCCGGTGACCAGGACCGTCCGTCCGGTCCAAGCACCGTCCTCGTGGGCTGGGAGGGAGGCGGCCGCCTCAGTCGTCGGCGCCGGGGGTGGGATAAGCATCGCCGTAGAACTTGCGGGTGATGTTGGTGTGGAAGGTCTGGGCTCGGATCGGCGCGTAGCTCGGCTCATCGAAACAGGGCAGCACCTCGACGGTGTCGTCCTCGCGCAGGTAAACGAAGAGCGGGCACGACGTGCGCGACCGCCGCCGGAGCGCGGCATCGCGCGGCGGGCTCACCCGGTGGGTCGAAGACCTGAGGGTGTCGTTGGTGATTCGCTGCAGGTAATCCCCGGCGTTGAGGATCACGGTGCCCGGCTCCGGGCTGAGGCGGATCCAACGGCCGGTGTTGTGGTTGAAGACCTGTAGCCCCTCCACCGGGCTGGCCGGCAAGAGGGTGAAGAGGGTGACGTCTTCGTGCCCCAACAGGCGCGCCGCGCCGAGATCCTCGTCGTCCGCGCTGAGCCCGGGGTAGTGGTTCAGCCGCAGGGCGCAGAGGGGGTCGGTCAGGCGTTCGTCATAGAGGTCGCCGGAGCAGCCGAAGTGGCTCAGGATGGCCCGCATCAAGGGTAGCGCCAGGGGCTCGAGGGCCTGGTAGAGCTGGCGGAAGAAGCGCTCGTCGTCCAGGTCGGGCCAGAACTCGGCTAGCGACGGCGCATCTGCCGGGCGGCCCGGGACGTCGAACGCGCGGGTGGCGAAAACCCAGCCTTGCACCAGGTCGGGATGGATGTGGGTCGACGCCTTGAACGGAAAGTAACCCTGGTTGACCGAGCCCTGGCGTTGGGCGAGAAAGCGCTGTTTGACGGGCTCCGGCGTGTCTTCGAAGAATGCTGCCGTGCGGGCGTGGGCACGGTCGAACAACGTCGGGTCGATCCCGTGATCGGTCAGATAGACGAAGCCGATCTCGGATAAGCCGCGCACCAATCGGTCGCCGAAAGCCGCCGCCTCGGCGGCATCTCCGGTGAGCAGCTGGCGCAGGCTCAGAGTCTCCAGCCGCGTGTCTTCCTCGAACTCTTCTTGTGGCTGCTCGGCGTGAAAGTAGGCTTTGTCCTTGTGGACCTGCTCGTGCTGCCGGTGGTCCAGACTACTGCTGGGGCTGGGGCCGGCACCGGATGGGGCCTCGGATCGCATGATGCTCCTCTTGTCTGCCGTAAGCGGGCGGCCGAAACTGGCGCCGGCGGCAGGATGTCGTGGCTTGGGATGCAAGTCGGATCGCGCGGAGGGCGGCCAGCGCAGAGCTCAGCCCTGTCGAGCTGAGGCCGAAAAAGTATAGGCAAGCTGACCGGACGGATCGATTCGATTGGACACCGAATCGCCGCATCTCGTCCCCTGGCGCTCGGGCGCCGAGAGGCATGGTGGTCGGATCTCCTGTTGCCAAGTCAGTCGCCTGTCGTCACGCGCAAGCCCGCCCTCTAGAACCATCTGCGGCATTGGCTGCCGAAAAGGATCACCACCCGGCGATTAAAGCTCGCTGAAAACCTGGCGCAATGTGTGGAGCGGCGGTCAGAAGGTTTCGGAAACCGGACGGATCGCTCAATCGAAGGCTTCGAGGAC
>JBCCGX010001025.1:0-3911 GCA_039029035.1 Acidobacteriota bacterium
GGTCTGGATACTCCCGAGGTCGCCTGGCTGCGCTCCCGCCTCCTCGCCTGGATCGACGGCCGGCGTGCCGCGCCCGCGGTGGCGCCCGAAGTGGACGCGGCGACCCGCGAACGGCTCGAGGCGTTGGGTTACGTGGACTGAGGCTAGCAAGATCGCATCCTTTGTCCGGTCGTCCTTGTGGGCTGTGCCGCAGCTCCGGAAACTCGCCGATCATTTGCAGGCCGCATAGAGTCCCGTCAAGAAAAGGCCTATCCGTTTCGAATATCCTGCACGCTCAAACACGCTCGCTGGGTGCTCGCTCCACAAGGACGACCTCAAGGGCACGAAAACGGTGTTTGCGGACGGGATCTAGCCAGATCTAGCCAGAGTCGAGCCGGGTTACAAGGTCTTCTTCGCCTCGAGCTGTGCCAGTCGCCGGCCTGCATTGAGGGTCGGGAGAATATTGGCACCGCGCACCCGCTCGAGGTTCTCGTAGGCCTGGCGCAGGATGGGCTCGGCTTCGTCGAGCCGTCCGAGGTTGGCGAGGTAGGCACCGTAGACGCTCTGTACGTCGGCGCGGATCCAGTCGCCTTCGGCGCGTTGCTGGTGGATGTTGTGCTGGGCGCGCTCGAGCAGTGTACCGGCGGTGTCGAGGTCGCCGCGCTGACGGGCGATCTCCGCCAGATCCTTCTCCAGGGTGGCGACTTTCAGGTGCGCTCCGCCGAGGCGGCGGCGGTGGATGTCGAGCGCCTCGTGCAGCAGCGTCTCGGCGGCGTCCGGATCGCCGCGGGCGTGGGCCAGCCGTCCGAGGTCGCCGAGGACCGTGGCGACGGCGGGGGTGTCTCGGTCGTGATGCTCGAGGCGGATCTCGAGCGCTTGGCGTAGCAACGGCTCGGCGGCGCTGAAGTCGCTGGCCAGATAGTGGACGCGCCCCAGGTTGCGCAGGCTCCGGGCCACGTTGATGTGGCGCTCACCAAAGCGGGCACGGCGCTCGACGAGGCCCTGGCGATAGATCGCTGCGGCCTCCTGCAGCTTGCCGCGCAGCACCAAGACGCTGGCCAGGTTGTTGCGCGGCTTGGTGAGATCGGCATCGACGCCGAGACGTTCGCGCATCGCCAGAGATTGGCGCCAGAGATCCTCCGCCTGGCTCAGCTCGCCGCGTTGAAACGCGACCGCGGCGAGGTCGTTGAAGGCCCTTGCGAGGGTGGGGTGGTCGCCGATGGACGGGTCCCGCAGTATGCCGATCGCGGTCCGGTGTGCCTCCCCGGCGGCGTCGAGGTGGCCGAGCCGATAGTAGACCTGGCCCAGGGTACCGAGTAGGTCGGCCCGCGCTTCCGGCTCGTCGCTGAGCTCGGTCTCGAGACGCTTCCGTCCGACATCGACCAGCTCGCGCACCGAGGGCTCCTCACCGGCGCTGTCGGGCTCGGCGGCACGGAAGAGATTGACCAGGAAGCTCGACAACCGGGCCGCTCGATCCCGTTCACGCTCGGTGCGCTCGAGCTGCTCCACCAGGGCGTGGGTGAAGCCCAGGATCAGGGCCAGAACCAGCGTCGCGGTGGCCAGAGCCCAGCGGTTGCGGCGGCCGAATTTGCTCGCCCGGTAGGCCAGGGTTCTGCGCCGTGCGTGAACGGGTAAGTCGTCGAGATGTCGCCTGAGATCGACCGCCAGCTGCTCCACCGACGCGTAGCGCTCAGCCGGCTCCTTCGCGAGCGTCCTGAGCACGATGGCATCGAGATCACCGTGCAGGCGACGGTGCCAGGCTCGCGGCGAGGCGGAGAAGGCGCGCGCGGCCTTCTCTGGCTGGTCCCGCGCTGCTGTGCTCGGCAGGCCCGGAGGCAACTCGCAGACCGCGCGGGCGACATCTGCCGGTCGGTCTGCGTTCAGACCCTCGGGCAACCGTCCGGCCAGCAACAGGTAGAGCACCACACCGAGGGAGTAGATATCGTTCGCGGTGGAGATCGGCGCGCCTCGCAGCTGCTCGGGGCTGGCGTAGCGCAGGGTCATGGCCTGGTCGCCTTCCGGGTCCTCCTGGATCCCAGCGCCCTCCGACCGCAGCAGCTTGGCGATACCGAAGTCGAGCAGCTTGGGGATGCCGTCGTCGGTGACGAGGATGTTGCCGGGCTTCAAGTCGCGATGGATGACCAGGTTGCTGTGGGCGAACTGTAGCGCCTCACACACCTGCAGGAAGAGCTGCAGGCGGGCGGTCACCGGTAGTTTGTGATCGTCGCAGAAGAGGTCGATCGGAGTGCCTTCGACCAGCTCCATGGCGAAGTAGGGGCGTCCCCCGTCGTCGGTGCCGCCATCGAGCAGGCGCGCGATGTTGGGATGTTCCAGGTTGGCCAAAATCTGGCGTTCGGTGTGGAAGCGGCGGATCGTCTCGGGGCTTGCCAAGCCCGATTGCATCAGCTTCAGAGCGACCCGCTGTTCGAAGTCGGACTCACGGTAGGCGAGGTAGACAGCGCCCATCCCTCCGGAACCGATGAGCCGCTCGGCGCGGTAGCGGCCGATCAATTTGCCCTCGAAGGCGGCGCTGTCTTCCAGGGAAGCGAACAGGGTTTCGGTGGGCGAAACTTCGATGAAGTCTCTGAGATCGTCCTCGTAGGAGAGGTAGCCTTCGACTTGCTGCTTGAGGGAGGTATCACCGCGGCAGGCCTGATCGAGCCACTGCGATCGGTCGGCGGGGCTCAGCTCAGCGCAGCCGTCGAGCAGTGTCTTGACTTCCTGCCAGCGCTCCGGCGTCACGAGGGGCTCGGGCTCCCGCTACCCAGCTCGTGCAGCAGCCAGAGACGGGCGGTACGCCACTCCCGCTTGACGGTCATGGTCGACACCTGCAGGGCGTGGGCCGCTTCGGCCAGGGTCAGGCCACCGAAGTAGCGCAGCTCGACGACCCGAGCCTGGCGTTCATCGAGCTTGGCGAGACGCTGCAGGGCCTCGTCGAGGGCCACGAGATCGGCGGTGTCGTCGTCCTTGCCGGCGATCGGCACACTGAGGGCCTTGTCAAAGGTCACCAAGAGCATGTCGCCGCCCTTCTTGAGCGCCTTGCGGCGGCGCGAATGGTCGACCAGGATTCGACGCATGATCTGGGACATGGTGGCGAAGAACTGGGTGCGATTCTGCCAGCTCACCGAGCGCCTGCCCATCAGCTTCAGGTAGAGCTCGTTGACCAGCGCCGTGGGCTCCAGGGTATGGCCGGGTTTTTCGCGCGCCAGCTGAGCGCGGGCCATCTTGCGCAGGTCGTTCACCACCAGCGGCACGAGGTGATCGAAAGCCCCCTCCTGGCCGTTGCTCCAGGCATCGAGCAGCCGGGTGACATCGTTCCCGAATACGGGCATTGCACCATTGTAGCGCCGGCCAACGAGGCGAGGTAAGAGATTTCGTGTCGAGTTTCTCTGTCGACTAACCGAACGGTGAGTCGGACTCTTCGGCCGCACTAACCTATCGGTTTGTTGCTCTATTTCGAAATATCTAACTCGATACCTCGGGGCCCTTTCGAAAAGATGGTGATTCGTATGTAAAGCACTGCAATAGAGAACCTTAAGTTGTTTCATTGGATTCTTTTGGCAGCGTTTTCTGTCGCCGGCACGGGCTGGCACAAGCTGTGCTCTAGAAGGTTGGCGTCACGACGACCCCGACCTGGCTGCCGGCACTTCAGGTCCTTCTCAAAAACCCACACGACAGGCCCCAGAGCCTGGCAATGGAGGAAGGACTATGTCTCACATTTATCGGAGTTTTCTCTACGGCGCGTTCTCGATCCTGATCACCCTCGCATCTGCGGGTTCGACCCGGGCGAGCGAAACCGACGGCGAGATCGAAGTGGAGCCCGACGGTTATGCCCTGGCGAGCGAGACGGACGGCGAGATCGAGGTGGAGCCCGACGGTTATACCCTGGCGAGCGAGACGGACGGTGAGATCGAGGTGGAGCCGGACGGTTA
>JBCCGX010001026.1:0-3906 GCA_039029035.1 Acidobacteriota bacterium
GAACCATTGAGGTGGAACTTCTCGACTGCGTCTTGCGCTTAAAAGAGAGTGTAGCTCGAAAGTAGCGTTGAAGATCGACTTATGGAGGGCTCTGCTCATGCTCGGATTCTCCCGACTTCGCTTCTCACGGCCTCGCTTCGCATCGGATCCCTCAAACGGTCCACGGTGGCGCGGCTTGTTCCTGGGCATCTTGCTTTGTCTCGCCGAACCGCTATCGGCCCAGGTCTGCGTCGGCAGTTCGGCCATCGGCTTCGACGCCGGTTCGGCGACGATCAACGCTCCGCGCAACTGCGTCAACCTCTTCTGGTGCCATCCCCCAGAGGTCGGCTCGATCGACTACCGCATCGTGCCCGAGGGCTGCGATCCCACAACAGAGACCTGCACCGCGCGCGCTGTCGTGCCGCTGCAGTTTCCGGGCAACCAGGGTAACTCGACCGCGATTGGCTTCATTGACAGCCCGGTGAAACTTGTGTGGACCGACGAGCAGGGTCAATTCGTCGGTTCTTGCGGCAACATAGGAGCTCGAATCCAAGTCGACGACGGCGAGGCTTGGATTCAGCGTTCGTTCAGCTGCGGCAGTACCGGCGGGGGCGAGGTCTTCGAACTCGAGATCACCGTCTGCGACGACGTCACCGGCTGTGAACAGACCGCAACCCGACAGGTCGACCTGACCGACGATGCGCTCGCGATCGAGGCCTGTCCGGTGCCGCCGGAAGAGGACTGCGACGACAACTGCCTCGCCTGCCGCACGACCGGCGGTGGGCAGGCGGGCGGTGGCGCAGCGTCGGCTGCTGGCGGTGGTGGGCAGGCCGGTGGCCGAGGCACCGGTCCCGGAGCGCTCCTACGCTACAAGGCGGGCAGCATCGGCAAGGCCGACCTGCCGGGCTTCGTGCTGCCAGGTCTCGGGCGCTTCTGGTCGCACTCCTACGCCCTGCGGCTATTCGAAGACGCCAACCCGGTGCCGTTCGACAGCCGGGTCTACCTTGTGACCGAGGCAGCGATCTACCGAACCTTCATCGACGAGGATGGCGACGGCATCTACGAGCAAGTCAGCCCGGCTTCCGAGTACCGGCGCCTCGCGACCAGCGGCAGTGGCTGGACACTGACCGACTTGGATGGCACCGTGGATTCTTTCAATTCGGGCGGCGTCTGGCAGAACCGGACGGATCGCAACGGCAACATCATCACCGCCACCTACAGCGGTGACGAGCTCTCTTCGGTGAGCTTCCCTGACGGCCGGCGGGAAGAGTTCGTCTACGACACCTCGGGCCAGTTGGAATCGATCACCGAAGTCGGGGTCGACGACACCACCAGCCGAACCTGGACCTACACCTGGGCCGATGGTGACCTGACCCGCATCGATCGTCCGGACGGCACCGCCCTCAGCTACCTCTACGACAATCCAGGCCTTCCTGGCTACATGACCCGCACCACCTTGATCGGCAGCGATGGGACGAGCGAGCGCGTCACCGCCGCCTGGGAGTATGACACGGCCGGCAACGTGATCAAGCTGTGGCGCGGAGCCGAGGACTTCGCTTCTGGCGTCGAGCGCTGGGAATTCGCTTTCGACAATCCCCTGCTGCCGATCCTGACGACCATCACCGATCCCCTGGGCGACGCCTCGATGACCACCTGGGCCACCGACCGCGGCTCGGTCAACGAGAAGGCCAAGGCGGTGCGCATCGAAGGAGACTGCCCGGTGTGCGGTGTTGGCCCCAACAGCCAGCTCACTTACGACGACCCCGCCAACCCCTTCCGAGTTACCGAAGAGGCCGATGGCCGCGGCCACGTGACTCGCTTCGAGTACGATGCCAACGGTCAACAGACCCGGCGCCTCGAAGCCTTCGGTACGCCGCTCGAGCGCGAGACCACCTGGACCTACGAGACCACCTTTCCCGCCTTCGCCGCTAGCAAAGAACAACCTTCGACCAGCGGCTTCCCGAACCTGAAGACGACCACCGAGGTCTACGACACCAGCGGCAACCTCACCAGTCGTACAGTCAATGGCTTCGAGGCCGGTGCCAACTTCAGTTTCGAGACGGTCTTCGCCTACAACACCGGCGGCCAGGTGACCGCGATCGATCCGCCCGGCTTCGAGATGAACGATGTGACGACCTTCGCATACGATGAGACAAGGGGTAATGGCCTTATTGTGCTCGCCTCGCGCACCGATCCCCTGGTCGGCACGACCCTGTTCGGTAGCGACGCTTTCAACCGCCGTTCCACCGTCACCGATCCCAACGGCGTTGTCGCAGAGACCCAATACGATGCGCTGGACCGGGTGCGGTTCCAGATCCGACGCGACGAGACGCCGGAAGGTGACTTGGTGACCGAGCATCGCTACAACGTATTCGGAGATCTCTTCCAGACCGTCCTGCCGGCGGGCAATGTCATCGAATATGCCTACGACGGCGCCGGCCGACTGATCTCGATCGAGCGCAAGGCCGACGACGACCCCTTGAGTCATACCGAACGCGTGGTCTACAACCTGGACGGGGCCGGCAACCGGATCCTGGAAGAACACGAGCGCTGGGACGGCACGGTTTGGGAAAGGCGCTCTCAAACCGCCTTCCAGTATTCCAATCGCTGCCAGCTCGATCAGATCACCCGGGGATTCGGCGGCGAGGAAGTCACCACCGAATATGCCTACGACTGTGAAGGCAACCTCGAGCGCCTCTGGGATGCCAACCACCCCAGCGGCGGCCAGGTGAACCCGGCGTCGACCGAGTACACCTACGACGAGCTCGATCGCCTGATCGAGGTGCGCCAGCCCTGGGGCGGCGCCTCGGGCGGCGAAACCGTGGTGAGCTACGGCTACGATGTGCAAGACCACTTGACCCAAGTCACGGACGGTGAGAGCGGGGTGACAACCTACGCCTATAGCGACCGCAATCTGCTCACCAACGAAGTCTCCGAGGTTTCCGGTACCACCACTTCCGCCTACAACGAGCATGGCGAGCTGACAAGCCGCACCGACGCCCGCGGGATCACGCTGACCCGCGCCGTGGATGCTCTGGATCGCGTGACCTTGGAGGATTATCCGGGCACAGCTCTCGACGTGACCTTCATCTACGACGATCCAGCCGTCGCCTTCTCCCTCGGCCGATTGACGAGCATCGAGCGCGGCGGCGAGTCCGTAGACTACACCTACGACCGTTTCGGCCGGGCCCTTCAGGACGGCGACTTGACTTACGCCTACGACGCGAACGGCAACCGGACCACGATCGTATACTCACCTAGTGTGAGCGCTCTTTACAGCTACGATGCCACCGACCGTCAGGCCACCCTCGCCTTGCAGCGCCCGGGCGAGCCGGATCTAGATCTTGTCAGCACGGCGATCTACGAGCCAGCCGGACCGCTGGCGTCAGTGGATCTCGGCAACGGCCTCAGCGAGACCCGAGCCTTCGACACACGCTACTCCCCCGCCTCCATCCAGGTCGGCAGCCTGCTCGACTGGCAATACACCGCAGACGCGGTGGGCAACCTCACCGCCATCGGTGACGCCATCGAACCAGCGAACGATCGGACCTACGGCTATCAGGACTTCCAGTACTACCTCACCCAGGGCGACGGCCCGTGGGGCGAGCTCGAGTGGTCCTACGACCGTATTGGCAACCGACTCACCGAAGTCCGCGACACCGTGACCGACACTTACACCTACGTCGCCAACGCCGCCCTCGGCAACTCCGCCCGCCTCGAACAGATCGAGCTTGGCGCTGGTGGCAGCAGAACCTTCGCCTACGACGACGTCGGCAACGAGACCCAGGTCGACGGTCCGGGTAGCGTCGTCAACCGCACCTACGACGACGACGGCCGCCTCTCGCACCAGGAGCGCACCGCCGCCGAGGCCTCAGCCGACTTTCTCTACGATGGCCGCAGCTTCCTAAGCCGCGCCGCTGGTCTCGC
>JBCCGX010001027.1:0-3894 GCA_039029035.1 Acidobacteriota bacterium
CGACCTCGAGGCGGCGCTGGCGGGCGGCGGGTTTGACGGTCGACGTCACTCACCCGCCTCCGAATCGGCCATCGCACGGTAGAGATCGGCCAACCGCATGGGCTCGCCGCCATCGAGCCCCAGGGCTTCTCGGCACGGCCGACGGACGACGTCGTCCCACAGCTTGCCGGTGCCGTTCATCGGCTGGTGTCCGATGAATCGATCCAGCACCGGTGCCCCCGGGGTGATCTCGTGACGCATGACCACCGAAGCGACGATGCCCTCGGCGAACGGTGTGCCACGCAGAGTCTCGCCGTGGGCGTGCAACACCCGCTCCAGAATGCCGGGGTGCGACATGTTGACCATGGCGAAGGCATAGGCGACGCCGGCCAGGGCATCATCATAGGCGGCAGCGTGAGGCGACTCGCGCTCGGCCATGCGCACCGCTTGCCACAAAGAGCCGTAGCCGGGAATGAAGTTGACCGGCAGGAAGTAGATCGCCCGGCCCAGGCCATGCCAGAAGAAGCGCGCCAGCTGCCGGTCACCCAATGCCTCGAGGCCGCGGGTGAGCACCGGCACCAGATCGGGAAAGAAGCAACGGGCGTCCAGGCCGAGGGCTTCGATCGCTGAATCAGCGTAGCGCTCGAGGGCATTGTCGCGACACAGGGCAACGAAGCTCTCCAGAGCCTCTCGCGTCGTGCGCACCGAGCTCTCCGGCGTCAGCTGCCTGAGAGTGTGCTCGGCGCAGGCCAGGCCGAGGCCGCCGTGCAGCATGGGCAGGCAGCTCTCCGGCAGACCGGCTACTACGTCTTCGGCCAGCAGGCCATGTGGCGGCGCATGGCGCTCGAGAGCGAGCTCGGCATAGTCGTGCCCCAACCCTTCGATCACCCACAGCGCGCTGTAGGCTTCGAGCCCGTAAGCCCGCTCGACATAGGGACGCAGGGCGAAAGGTTGACCGGCCGGCGGCAGATCGAGCATTTTGCGCACGCCCTTGACCAGCCAGTAGACCTCGAACTTGTTCTTCAGCTCCTGACGGCAGAGCGCCCCGCCGGTTCCCGGATTGGCGAAACCGAGGGCGAAGGTCGAGCGCTCCGCCAACTGCTGCGCGGCGCGGCGCCAGCGCCAGGGCTGCATCGCGTCGCCCAGCAAATCCGCCCAATCGTCCTGCAGATCGTCGCCCGCCTGGAAGGCGGCCTGCAGCATCTCACCGAGCTGCCCCTGGGTGGTCCAGGTCACCGCGTCGAGACCACCGAGCCCCGGTGCCCGGCGACCACCGGCCGACGACGGCCCACGGCCCCCGGTAAGCAGGCTGGACAACTGCGACGCCCCCAGAAGGCCCGTCGCCCAGGAGAATCGGAGCATCGATTTGGCGAGATCTCGCATCAGCGGTTCTGCTGGCGACAGGTCTTAGTCCTCGGCCTCGGACGGCGTCGTCAAGTCGTCTTTCATATCGGTCCAGGTCCGATCGACGGCTTCCCAGGCGTTGCTCATCGCTGGGTTGGAATCCGACCAATTCCCTCCCATAAAGCGCGACGCGGTATCGACCATGCCGCTCTGCAGCCGATCGCCGGCTTGGTAGAGGTTCTTCATCGTTTCTCCCATGTGGTCCGCCGCGGCGTGGCTCACGGCGTCGAAGGATTCGGTCGAGCGGGACCAACCTTCCCGTGGAGTCATGAGGTTGGCCGCCTGGCGGGCACCGAGCACGGTCATTGCCCAGGAAAATCGGATCATCGAGCGAGCAAGGTCACGCATCGGCTATCTCCTTGGTGCCATCGTTTCGAGGCTTAGTTCCATCGTCTCGTTGCCGTCGTCTCGTGTGCCGCCGCCCGGCTCACGCCAGACGCCTCAAGGTCGAGGCCAGGTAGGTCCCGGTGAGGGCGAGAAAAAGCCACTGCGCGGTCCACAGATTGAGGCCCAGAGCGGGGGTCTCCGGCGCCGCCGTGGCGAGCAGCAGGGCCACCCCGAAGGTCAATCCGGCGAGCTGTAAGGCGCGGGTGCGCAAAGCACTGCCGCGGTCCTCCGCCGTGTCCTCGCGGCCACGTTGGAGCGGTAGCTCGCCGGCAGCGAGACGATCCAACAGCTGGTTGGCCCGCTGCGGTCCGTCGCGCAAGAGTTTGCCGCTCGCGGCCGAGAAGTCGAGCAGTCGATCCGGCGCGTAGCGGTTGCGGCGCCCCTGCCAGAGCAAGTACCGCGAGCACGATTCGACCAGGTACTGGCCGACATCGAACACCGGCTCGAAACGGGTCACCAGTCCATCGATGGCGATCGACGAACGGATGTATTTGACGATATCCCGTTCCGGCAGAACGCCGGTCTTGCGCGAGAGCACCAACATGTCACCCATGATGCGAGTGAAGTTCACCTGCAGCCGGCGCTCCCCCCTCTCGTCCTTGTACCAGGCCTGCGCTAGCACGTCGAGACCAGCCCGGAAGGCCTTCGGATCAGCCGCTGGGTCATAGGCTGAGACCTCGAGAAACTGGCTGTTGAGGGTATCCATATCGCCCTCGGCCAGCGCCAACGTCATCGACACCAGGTGGCGGCGGGCATGGCGGCTGATCACTCCGGTGATGCCGAAATCGATGTAGCCGACGACGCTGCCCGGTAGGATGATCAGGTTGGCGGGGTGCAGATCTGCATGGTAGATGCCGTTCTTGAAGGCGTCGCCCAGAAAATTGTCAATCACGTTGGCGGCAAACTTCTTACGGTCGAAGCCCTCGGGCTCGAGCCGGCGCACCGCCACCTCGTCGCCCTTCTCGCGCGCCCGCAGGTACTCGAGCAGGGTGACGCCCTCGAGGAAGCCAACCACCAGGGTGCGACGGCTGGTGAAGCGGTCGTAGACCGGCGGCACGGTCTGCACTGCGTTGTAAGCCGCGTTGGCGCGCATCTGCTCCGAGTAGCGCGCCTCGTAACGATAATCGACCTCCTCCCGGGTCCAGCCGATGAACTCGGTGGTTGGCTCGATCAGCCAGTAGAGGAACTTCAGCCGCAGGCGGCGGATGATGGCGATCAGTCCCACCATCAGCCGGATATCGCTGCCGAACTCGAACTCGACGTTGGGGCGCTGGATCTTCACCGCCACCTTGTCACCGTTCAGGTAGGCGACGTGCACCTGGCCCACCGAAGCGGTGGCGATCGGTTGCCGGTCGAAGGAGTCGAAGATCTCGTCCAGACTCTCGTCGTGCTCCTCACCCCAGATGCGCTCGACTTCGGAAAAGGGAAACGGCTCCACCCGATCGAGCAGGTTGAACAGAGCATTGCAGTACTCGAGCGCCAGAATGTCCGGCTGCAGGGCGAGCATCTGGCCGTACTTGATGTAGGTGCCGCCCATGTCTTCGATCAGGATCCGCAGGCGCTCCGGCGCCGGTAGGCCGGCCATCGGCAGCCACCGGGCCAGCGGCCCCCAACGCAGGACCCGCTCACCGAGCATATGAGCACAGCCGTGCCGCAGCAGGACCCGCAGGAGCTGCCACAATCGCCGCAGGTTGTGCCACGCCAGCTTCATGCCGCCGGTTCGATCCGCGCCAAGTCGCTCTCGAGATCGGCCCGCGACGCAGCGCCGCGGTGGATACTGATCACCTTCTGGGAGGCGTCGAGCACCAGGGTGTAGGGAATCGCCAGGCCGCCCATGCGCTGGAAGACTTCCTGGTTGCCGAGCAGGATGGTGTAGTCCATGCCTTGTTTCTCGACGAACGGCCGGACCGCCACTTCGCCCTCCTGGTCGAGGGCGATGCCAACCACCCGGACGCCTTGGTCCGCCAGCTCGATCAGCTCGGGAATCTCTTTCAGGCAGGGCTGGCACCAGGTGGCCCAGAAGTTGAGTACCGTTGGCTCGCCAGCCAGGGACGCGCTGGCCACCGTCTCACCGGCCAGGGACGGCAGGGAGAACTCGGGCATCTGGTTGCCGACGCGCATGCG
>JBCCGX010001028.1:0-3894 GCA_039029035.1 Acidobacteriota bacterium
CAGCGCACCGGGCGCAGCCCCAACCACCCTGTGCTGCACCGAGCGCTCGTTCAACGGCCATCCGGTGTACGTCTTCGACGATGCCACACACGAGGCCTGTTCCGGCAGCGTGCCCTTCGGCGGCGGCTGTCTCACGCAAGGCACGAATCGCAACAGTTTTTGGGGGCCCGACCTGGGGACCGACTGGACTCGGCGCGACCCGACCCCGACCCTGGCCTACGACGCGCCGGGCTGTTGCAATCCGTCGCAGACCTGCAACCGGGGTGGCACCTGCTACGCCCCGGGCCAGCTACTGCCGCGCTTCGGGGTGACGCACGAGATCTGCGCCGAGATCGCCCCCAACAGCAGCGGTATCGATCGTCCGGCGATCTATCGCTGCGACGAGAACAACGTCGGCCAGACCTTGACCACGCCGACCAGCGCCGGCAGCGTCAGTTTCTGTTGCATCCAGAACCCGGTCGACTCGGCCACCGGGACGTACGACTTCGAGTTCTTGCCCGGCGCTTGCTCCTGAAGCCCCGGGACGACTACGAAGCCTTGGCCCGCTTCAGATCTTTCAGACCTCGCTCGATCAACAGAGCTGCCAACTGGCTGGGGCTGACCGTCTGCCCGCTGTCGCGACAGTGCTCTGCCAGTTGCTCGAGCTGTGCCCAGCCCTCTTTCTTGAAGGGGATGACCCGCCGCACCGACCATGCCGGGTCTGTCGGGCGGCCACCTGAAGATTTGAGGCGGTGCCCGAGCTCTGCTCGGAGCTCCAGGAGATCTAATGGCCCCTGGCTGGGAAGCCCATCGAGCGGAAAGGACCGCTGGGCACCGAGCCCCTTGGTGACTCGTTCTTCGAAATCGTCTTGCTTCTTTGTCATACCGCTACCCTTCTTGCTCGTTTCGAGGTCGGCGGCTACCCGGTGGAGTCGAATTCAGTGATCCCATAGTAGCGACCTCCGATCACGGCTCCGACTTCGCCCTGGTTCGCATCTCGCCCCAGCCGATGAAGAAACCCACGCAGCCTTGCCAGGGTTTCGTCCGTCAGCGCTTCGGGAGCGACGTACGAGGTGACGAGCACCGTTTCGTCGAAGACCAGCTGGCCACCATGGTCGTCATCCCGCCAGACACCACGGCCTGGAGGAAATGCCGTTGCACCGCGGAAGAGAGTGCCGAGGGCCTTCAGGCACTCATCAGCCCAAATCTCCTGACCGATCGGGCGGTGATCACGATCGACGCTCGGGATGAAAACGGTGATCTGGAGCGTTCCAGCAGGAGGTCCGGCTCCAAGAGCTTCATGAATATCAGCCATGTGCCAAGGTTACCACTTTCTATATCGAAAGTCATCGCGCACCGACTCGGGCGCAGGTGCGGAGAACGAGTTGGAACGAGGGGACGTCTCGGACTCACCCCCGCTGGATTCGCGGCAGGCGATCGCGGTAACTGCGGCTGAGCTTGAGCTTGGCGCCGGTGCTCAGGGTGAGCTCGTACTCGCCGTGGAACAGCGGGGTCATCTCGATGACGCGATCGATGCGGACGATGGTCGAGCGGTGGATGCGGACGAAGTGCTCGGGGTCGAGCTGGGTCTCCAGGCGCTTCAGGGAGTCGCGTACCAGGTGAGTCTGGGGGCCGCGGTGCAGGCGGACGTAGGCGCCTTCGGCTTCGATCCAGTCGATCTCGGCGACGGGTACGAAGACGATGCGCTCGCCATGGTGCACGGCGATGCGGCGCAGGGGGCCGGAGGCCGGTGTGTCGGGCTCGGGCTGCGGCCCTCGCGCCGCCAGCAGGCAGGCGAGGCGCTCGCAGACCTCTTCGGAGCGCTGGCGGCGCAGATCTCTCAGGGCGCGCTGTAGGGCCTGGCCGAACCTTTCGTCAGTGTAGGGTTTGAGCAGGTAGTCGAGCACGTTGAGGTCGAAGGCGTCGAGGGCGTATTCGTCGTAGGCGGTGACGAAGACGACGGCCGGCATGTTCTCGGGCCCGATGGCTTCGAGCACGCCGAAGCCGTCGAGATCGGGCATCTGGATATCGAGGAAAACCAGATCGGGCCGCAGTTGGTGGATCGCGTCGACGGCGCTGCGGCCATCGCCGCTCTCGCCGACGAGCTCGATGTCGTCGCGGGCCTCGAGCAAGCGGCGCAGGCGACGCCGGGCGGGGGGCTCGTCGTCGACCAGGAGGACCCGCGGCCGGGGGCTGCTGGCGAGGGCGTCGAGGGGTGCGGTGTCGTTCATGGCGTCACCTGCACGGGTTGGCGATGGAACGGCAGCTCGATCTCGACCTTGGTGCCACGGGGTGGGCGATCGCCGAGGGTCAGTCGGGCGCGGTCGCCGTAGAGCTCCTGTAGGCGACCCCGGACGTTGGCCAGCCCGACGCCGCGCCGGGCGGTGTCGCCAGCTGGGCCCGAGGCCGGGCCGGGGCCGTCGTCTTCGATACTCAGGCACAGCAGATCGCCCTGGCGGCGAGCCCGGAGGAGGACGTCGCCGGCGGTGGAGTCGCGGCTGATGCCGTGGCGGATGGCGTTCTCGACCAGGGGTTGGAGCAGCAGGTGGGGTACCAGGGCGTTGGGGGTGTCGTCGTCGATCTCCAGGCGGGGGCGCAGGCGATCTTCGAAGCGGACCCTCTCGATCTCCAGGTAGAGGCGGGTGAGCTCGAGCTCTTCGCTCAGGGTCACTTCCTGGGTGGCGTGGCCGCGGAAGCTGGCGCGTAGCAGCTCGCTCAGGTGGGAGATCATCTGGCGTGCGGCGGGGATGTCTTCGTCCATCAGGGTGGAGACGGTGTTGAGGGTGTTGAACAGGAAATGTGGCCGCACCTGGCCTTTGAGCACCTGTAGGCGCGCTTCGGCGAGCAGGGCGTCACGCTGGCGGGCACCCTGGTAGACGCCCCAGCCTACCGAAGCGGCCAGGACGAGCCAGTAGAGGATCTGGGACAAGGCACCCGGACCGTGCCCGACTCGGAAGGCTTGCTGCAGGGCGATCTCTGCCGAATACTCCGGTAGCACGAAGAGCACCAAGGCGAGGGCGATATTCAGGGCAAATGCGATGAGCCAGCTGGCCAGAATGTGGGCGGCGATGTGGGCCAGGGCGCGCCGGCCGCGTAGGGGGAATCGACGCCCCAGGGCGGTGATATAGGGGGTCAGAGGAATCCAGGCCCACCAATAGAGGGTGGCGTAGACCAGATCGAGCCCTTGTGGGACGCTCGGAGCTCTGCCGGCGACCAGATCGGCCGAGATCGACATCAAGAGGGGCAGCGCGGTCCAGAAGGCCGCCAGGGGAAGCCATTGCCGCCATTGTTGCCAGTGCTGCCCTCGTTGCATGGTTGGAGGATAGCGATTCGGCGGTCGTCGCTGCGAGCGTTGTGGAGTGAACCGGCCGGGTGATGATGTGGACTGGCCGTTCGTGCCGCGTCGCGGCCGGTTGATGGTGTCGCCGGAGCGCTTTGCTTCGTCGTGGTCGCGGGGCCGGCCGGGCGGCTGTTAGGGTCTCGCCATGTTGATCATGGCTCTTGGTTCCCGCCGTCTGATCCTGGGATTGAAATCCCAGGCTACGGACTTGCGCCCCTCTGGGGCTTTTGTCCCGCTGGGACAAGAGAACGTAGCCCGAGGTTTCAACCTCGGGTGTGCCGACGGGATGGGCTGCGGACCTGGGATTGAAATCCCAGGCTACGGACTTGCACCCCTCTGGGGCTTTTGTCCCGCTGGGACAGGAGAACGTAGCCCGAGGTTTCAACCTCGGGTGTGCCGACAGGAGGGGCTGTGGTGACCGATTCTGATCGCAGCGCTTCGATGGCCTTCGCCCCCGACGCACGCCACGTTGTCGTCTTCGGGCTGGGCTTGGCGTTGGCCCTGGGTTGGCTGATCGAGGCGAGCCGTGGGGCGACCGAGGTCGATCTTCCGACGGCAGAGGCGCTCGCCGAGCC
>JBCCGX010001029.1:0-3891 GCA_039029035.1 Acidobacteriota bacterium
ACCTCTACGGCTACTCCGGCAACTTCTTGACCTGCGTCGACGCCGCCACCGGTGAAGAGGTTTGGAAGTCGCGGCCGCCGGGCCAGGGAGAGCTGGTGTTGATCGACGGTCACCTGGTGGTCCTGATCCGCTCCGGCGAGATCGTGGTCGCGGAGGCGACGCCAGAAGAGTACCGGGAGGTGTCGCGGGTTCAAGCCCTGGATCGCGGCTACCTGACGCGGCCCAGCTTTGCCGGCGGCAAGGTCTACGTCCGAAATCTGACCGACATCGCAGCCATCGAGGTCACGGCGGCGAGTTCGGTCGATACGGCCGCCCGGAGCACCCGAGCCGGCGGGGGCCTGCGCGGGGACGTGACTCTGCGTGGAGACTTTGGCGCCTTCGTCGAGAAGCTCACGGAGGCTCCGAACAAGAGCGAGCTGATCGAGGATTTCTTGGCCGAGCACCCGACTTTGCCGATTCTCGAGGGACCGACTCTCGAGGGGGCCCTGGTGCACTTCGTCTACCACGGCGAGGTGGACGACCTGGCCGTCTCCGGCAACTTCAGCCGTGGCGGTGGTGAGCACGCCATGCACCGGGTCGAAGGCACGGACTTCTACTTTCGGAGCTACGAGCTACCGGAGAAAGCCCTGTTCTCCTACCGATTCTCGGTCTTCAGCGAGCGAATGACCGATCCGGCGAATCCGCAAAAGACCGGTCCCGAGGGACGCCAGCGATCGGTGCTGGCGACCACCGGCTGGCAGGCGCCATCGCACTTGCGGGAGCCCGTGGGCGAGCGCGGCAGGATCGAGATGCTGCCATGGCAGAGCGAGCAGCTGGACAACGAGCGCGAGGTCCAGGTCTACCTGCCGCCCGGCTACGGCGACGGCGACGGCCGCTACCCGCTGGTGGTGGTCATTGACGGTGATCAGGCGCTCTCGCACGGGGAGATGGACAAGAGCCTCGACAACCTGATCGGTAAGACGATCGCGCCGGTGATCGTCGCCTTCGTGCCGACCGCCAACTGGCGCGAGCTCGGCGGCTCGAGGACCGCCGAGTACGCCCGAGCGCAAGTCCAAGAGCTGATCCCTCTCCTCGACGAGACCTTCCGCACCGACGCCAGGCGCGAGTCCCGTGCGGTCATGGGCCAGAGCCGGGGCGGCTTCGCGGCCATGTACACCGCGTTGCATCACCCGCAGACCTTTTCCCGGGCCGTCGCCCAGTCCTACCGACATGGCGATCTCGACGAGGAACTGATGGACGCCGCCTCGGGCGACAAGCACGACCTCGAGCTGCTGTTCCAGTGGAGCTCATACGACTACCGCGATCCGTCCTCTAACTTCAGCGCTCGCGAAGAAGCCAAGGGCGTGGTGGCGGCACTCGAGAAGAACGGCTACAGCCCGATGATCTTCGAAAGCAACGACGGCGTCGGCTGGGGCCTGTGGCAGGGTCAGATGGCCGAGATCCTCGAAGCCCTGTTTCCGCTCCGGTAGGCCGGAGGAGCGTCCGTTGGGCACTGAAGCTCTCGCTACCGAGCTGCGCCGAGTATCAGCACAGCAGGCCGGCACTTCAGCCTGGAAAATGCACCAGCCTGTCGCTCCGACGCGGGGAGGCCCGCGCTCAGGAGCTTTGCTCAAGAATCTATAGAGGCGCTGTGTTCGGGCGACGGCTTCGTAATGCACTGAACCCAAGTCCGTTCGCGCTTCGCTCTCAGGCTGGTGCATCTTCCAGGCTAGCCGCCGCGGCTTTTCTTGACCTAAAGGGGTCTTACGACTTCCGGCTGCCCAAACTGAGCAGTTTGCGGAACAGTCACGTGCCGCCGAAGCCGCCGATGGCGAAGGCCACGCCGAGGCCGGCAAGGAGGATGCGAAACCAGCCTTGGTCGAACTCGCCGATCGATGCGTAGATCACCAGGCCTATGCCGCCCAACACGCTGCCGATGCGATCGCCCTTGCTGAGGGCCGGGTCTAGATTCATCGTCGGTTCTCCTTGCTGTCTTGCGGGTCACGGGGCAGAGGATCCTAGGGATACGGGGTTGGGATCGCTTCTATTCAGCCGGTGCCTTGGCGATCTGTGGTAGAAGCTAAGCAAGGATCAGCGGGAAGATGTGCCAGCATCCCGTTGGACGAACGTACTCTCATCGAGCTGAGAGGAGGCACCAGGTGTCACATACAGCAAGGTCACTCGTTGCAGCGCTAACAGTCTCGAGCTTGGCGCTGGCGCTCGAATCCGACGCTTGCACGACGATCCTCATCGGCAAGGGGCTGACCGCGGATGGCTCGGTGATCCATGCCCACAACGAGGACATGGGCAACGACGCGGTGGGCCGACTCTGGTACTCGCCAAGGGCCAGCCACGCGAAAGGTGAGCGCTTCTCGGTGCCCTATGTCGAGCTCGAACGGCCGGCGGAGAGTCTCGGCTATTGGGCTTCCGGCAACGCCGACGGTGGGGTCGGGCTCGGCACGGCGGCCGCCTCGCGGCCCTATGACTCGGTTCTCGTCGGCCTCAATCAGCACGGCGTCTCGATGAGCTGCAATTGGGCCCATTCCCGCGAGGACAACTCTGAGGGCGTCGGCATCCGGCGTTACGCGATTCGCCAGCTCATCTTGGAAAGGGCCACCAGCGCTCGCCATGGAGTGGAGATCATCGGTGCGCTGATCGAGCGTTACGGGCAAGCGGATTGGGGCGGGCTGATCTACAACCTGGCCGACCCGGAGGAAGCCTGGGTTGTAGAGACGACGACCCGTCAATGGGCCGCTCGGCGTATTCGCGACGATGAGATCCACGTCACCGCCAATCGGTTTCGTATCGGGGAGGACTACGACCTGGCCAGCGCCTCCCTGGTTCGCCATGCGGTGGCGAAGGGTTGGCACGAATCGGCCGAGGAGCACGGATCCGCCGAAGGCCCTCTTGACTTCAGCCGGGTCTATGGTCGGCCTGAGCGGATGCACGAGGCCTACGACACCCTGAGAGAGGCCAGAGCGCTGGAGCTCTTGGCACCCAAGCGTGGCCGGCTGCGCCCAGCGGATGTGGTCGCCGTGCTGCGGGATCGCTACGACGGCACGCCCAACTTCGCTCCGCCCCAATCGACCCCGGTGTGGCGAGAAGACCTCGCCGACCGACCCGATCTCAAACGAGCCATCAGCACCAACCTGACCCAATCGACCTTTATTGCCCATCTCCGTGGTGACCTGCCGGTCTCGATCGGAGCGATGATGTGGTACGGCACGGGCACCCCGACCTGGACCGGCTACTTTCCGCTCTACGCGGGCGGCGGCACCGTACCGCCATCGTTCTCGAAGAACGATGCGGCGAGCGAGGATTCTGCCTGGTCGCTGTTCCGCCGGCTGCAACACGCGGCGGACCGCGACTTCGAGCGGAACCGGTCCAAGGCTGACGCTTCGTGGAACCGCCAATGGAGCGCGGCGAAGTCGCGACAGAAGGCGATCGAGGTCAAGGCGATTGAACTATGGACGAGCGGCAAGCGAAGCGAGAGCAGCCGTCTACTGGCCGAGCTGACGTCCGGTGAAGCAAACCGGGTTCAGGGGATCGCCAAGGAGATGTTGGGCCGGATCGGGAAGGGTTCGGCAGGACCCGACTCCGACCGCTAGAAGCGCGGTGGAATCCCACGAGAGAGCCTCCCAACCAAGAGACGTGCCAAGGTGTCGAGCACAATGCGTTCTGTTCTTGCGTAACGGGAACAGAGGAATGTGATGATGAAGAGGGAACCTGCGACTACATCGGCGGCGACGATTGCGTGACTCTCCCCGGGGGCTATTCGTAGCGCAACGCCGTGAGCGGATCGACAATCGCAGCTCGCCGCGCCGGCAGGTAGGAGGCGAAGAGCGTGATGGCGAGTAACAACATCGAGACCGCAACAAATGTTGTCAGGTCTGTGGCATCAACGCGGAACAA
>JBCCGX010001030.1:0-3884 GCA_039029035.1 Acidobacteriota bacterium
ACTCATATCACCGAAGCTGTTGGCCGGGCTGACGATCGCTTCGGCTCTCGATTTCAACAGATCGCCGATTTCGACCACGACACCTTCTTCGAGCGCAAAGGCTTCTCGTAGCGCTGCTGCGACGCGCTCATCTCGCTCTATTAGGTGTACCGTCAGGTTCAAGTGTTCTTCCGAGGCTTTTTGTAGCGGAAGGAGAGGCTGATGGATCTTAGCTGTGCTGAGCCTTCCGGTGGGTTGAGGCTTAAGTCAAGAGTAGCTCACTTCTCAACTTCCGGTGGACGCTGATCTTCAGAATCAGGAGCCAACCAGCTCGGCTCCGGTTTGGGCGGAGCTCTAACCATCATCGGTCGGGCCTCCAGAAACAGACCTTTATGCTTGCTAGACGGTTCTTCCGCAAAGTCGACTTGACAGTCAGAGATGTTACGCTGAAAATAAGAATGTTATGACAACATCCACTTCGAAACCCCATCGTCCCCGGCCCAAGAAGCGACCCCGAATCCGCCTCTCCAAGATGGTTCTTCAGCGAACCCGTGACACCAGCTCACTGCGGTCCTCGATCGAGGTGCACCGCGCCCAGGTCGCGGCGGGCGTCGCCGAGCGACTGGCTCCGGAGCTGGCGGCCGACGAAGCCTTGCCCGATCACGCCCTGTCCCTCGACTTGATCGGGCGCTCGGTGCAGCGGGCGTTGGGCGAGTTGAAGTCGGCGGAGCGGCGGCTGATCGACCGGCAGCTGCGCTGCGCGGCGATTCGACGCGAGAGCGACCAGTTGGCCCGACGGCAGCTCTACGGTGAGGTGGTGGCGGTGCGGCGCCTGATCGATGCACAGTTCGGCAAGGCGGATGGGTTTCTGATCCACCGGATGAAGGGCAAGACGCTGCGCAAGCCGCGGCGGCTGCATAGCCAGCTGGGGTATCTACTGGCGGCGCTGGAGGACCGAACCCGCGAGCTGCCGAAACCGTTGGTGGCGGGGCTGGCGCCGGATCGCGAGGCCTGGCTGCGGCAGATCGAGCCGGGCTATCGCCGACTGACCGAGCTGCTCGACGAGCTGACGGATGCCGAGTTGCACGAGCAGTCTTCGCGCGACCAGAAGAACGCGGCGCTGAAGGCCTTCGACAAGAGGTACGGCGAGGCGCTGCGCCTGGTGCAGGCGACCTTTGCCTTCGGCGGTTGTGGCGGGCGCCTGTTCAAGAACCTGCGCTCCTACGTGCAGCGCCGGCTGCTGAGCCGCCGGGCGCGGGAGAAGCGCGAGGCACGGGCTGAAGGTCGCCTCCAGACCGCCGGCGCGGCGGTGCGGTCCGCTACGGCCTCGATCGTTCGTTGGCTCGGCCGGGACCGCTCCAACGTCGCCTGAGGCGTCGATTTCGCGGTGGCCCGACGTCTCGGGGGTCGCAAGAGACCGGGCCACCCGGTGGCTGGAGCGTTTGGCCGTCGATTCTGAGGGGGCCACCCGGTGGCCGGCGCGTTCCGGCGTCGATTCTGATCAGGCCACCCGGTGGCCCAGGCGTTTCAGCGTCGAAAATGGTGCGGCCACCCGGTGGCCCAAGCACTTTGGCGTCGAAGACAGCGAGGCCACCGCTCGATCCGATTTGCTGACGGGCCCTACAGGCGTCCTTTGCAGTCGAAGAGGTCGCTGTGCCTGCCCAAGAGGTGTCTTTTGCAGGCGAGCCAGGCGGTTGCGCTTCGCCACGACCGTCTTGTTGGGGCTTTTGGAGTCCGAGGCGAGCGCCGCCAGCGACTATTCCCGTTGAGAAGGCTCGATCCGAAGACCCTGAGGCGTGATGTTCCGTTCCGAAGCAGGGGGGCGACGGCCAAACGGGCCCCTGAGCCCGACCGGTGATCCTTCTCGACGGGTCACCGTCCGGGGCGACCGTCCTTACAGCAACGAAGGCGCGCTGAGGAACGTGGCGAGGGGGAAGTCGACCGGTACCGCGAAACCATCGATCGGGTCGGTGGGACCGAGCTGCGAGATGACAGCACACACCGGGATCGGGCCCGGGGTCTTCTCGCAGAACTCGCAGCAGACCTCGCCCTGGCACGACGAGGAGCAACTCGCCGTGGCGCGGGCCTGGGCCTGGGACAGGCTGGCCGCGATGGCAGCGGCGGAGGAGGACGAGGACGCTCCGGCGGACGCGGCAGACGCGGCGCCGGTGGCGGCGAAGGACGCGGCGCTGGCAGAGGTTGCAGCGTAGGTCACGGCGGTGGCCGAGGCGCTGACCCAGACCGCGACCGAGGCCTCGGCGCGGACGGCGACCTCGACATGGGTCAAGGCGGCCGTGTAGACGCTCACCGCGGCCTCGGCCGCGGCGCTGGCCTCCGCAGCGGCCAGAGCGGCAGCGGCGGTATCACCTCCGCAAGCTTCGGCGATCGCCAGCGCCAGGGCGTCGGCGGCGGCCTTGGCGTAGGCTTCGGCTTCCGCGATCGCAAGAGCGAGGGCTTCCGCCGCAGCGAAGGCGCTGGCGTGGGCCACGGCACAGGCGTCGGCGCTGGCGTTGGCGTGGGCGAAGGCCAGGGCGCAGGCGTCGGCCGAGGCTGCGGCACCAGCGACCGCCGCAGCGCAGGCCGATGCCGAGGCGGCGGCCGAGGAGCTGGCGCTACCACAGGCTGCTGCGGCCGAAGACGCCGAGGCCGAGCCGCTGGCGCAGGCCGAGGCGCATTCGCAGCTCACGCAGGTGGCGGCGATGGCCGCGGCGGTTGATGCCGCGCCAGCGCATGCCGCCGCCGCCGAGCTGGCATAGGCGTCGGCGCCTGAGCACGAGGACGAAGCGGAGAAGGCGTACGAGTCGGCGCTCGAGCACGACGCCGAGATCGACGTGACGTCGACATCGATGCCGGCACAGGCGGCGACCAGGACTTCGACGTAGGCGAGGACGGCGGAGTATGACGCCGACAGCGAGGCCAGGGCGACACTGGCCGCTGCTTCGGCGTGGGCCGCAACCAGGACCGCCGCCAAGCTGTGGGACAGCAGGTAGTCTTCGATCTCGCCATCGCCGAATTTGCCGCTGCCGTCCCAGCCGCTGGCGTCGAGAGACACGACCGAGCCGATGGCTTGGTCGGTCAAGGCGATGCGCATCCAGGCGCCGCCGGAGGTGGCGCCGACCTGAAACGGTCCGACGGTCACCTGCTGGGTGGCGCCCGGCGTGCCGGTGACACTCCAATCCTGCACTACCCACTCGGCCAGGTTGCCGTTGAGGTCGTTCCAGGTGCCGTCCTGGTCCTGATCGATCAGCACGTTGAGGTAGCGCTTCAGGTTGGATGCACCGGCTGCGAAGGTCACGTCGACCGTCAGGGTGACCCACATCGGGTCGTCAAAGGGTGGAACACCTGCGGGGCACAAGTTGCCGCTCAGGCCGTCGTCGAAGTCGTCGTCGATGAAGTTCTCGATCGTGTCCGGGTCGGCGCAGTCCCGCGCGCCCGCCTCCAGGCTGACGACGCCACCCAGCCAGGCGGTGCTCTTGGTGGTCAGGCCGCCGGGCTGGCCGTAGCGGCTGTTGGTGGTGGTGTAGGCGGTGGGGAAGTTCCCCACGACGTTCTGGTTGGGGGGCGCGTAGCCCGACGGCAGGTTGTCCGGCGCGTCGCCGTACTCGGCGACGGGCACCAGCCGGGCCAGCTTCTCGGTACCGAAATCTTCGGTGGCGCTGACTGGTAGAGCCAGCAGGGTCACGATCAGTCCCAGAGTCCAGGCGATGTTTTGCAAGGCGAGATGATTCTTACGCATGTTTTCCCTTTCTAAAGATAGTGTTCTTCTAAAGACAGTCTTCTCTAACCTGCATTATTCGTGAGGCGTTGCGTTTGCCGTTGAAGTTTCGGTCTGAGGAGCCAGAGTAGTTGCTCTGGACGCGCTTGTGGGGCGCAGAATGTGTTTGCTGGCGGCCTTCGGTCGCTAT
>JBCCGX010001031.1:0-3873 GCA_039029035.1 Acidobacteriota bacterium
AGCACCAGGTGCGTGAGGCCCTCGAGGTCGTTCAGGTTGCGCACCTCGCGCGCTTCGATGCCGAGTTTGGCGAAGGTCGACCGATGAGCGTTGCTGGCACCTTGCAGCGCCAGCACGCCGACCACCGGTGCGACATGCAGCCCTTCGTCGGCGCCTGATCGACCGTCCGCCATCGCTACCAGCCCCGGGTCTGCAGCTGCGCTTCCGGCGCAACCGAAGACGCCGCCATACCGCTCATGGCGCCTCCAGTCTCGCGGCATGCCTCGACCAGGATCGCACGCTCGCGGTAACGCGCCGTGGCCTTGACAATCGCCGCCGCGGTGCGGGCCGGGTCCTCCGACTTGAAGATCCCCGAGCCGACGAACACCGACTCGGCACCGAGAGACATGACCAGCGCCGCATCGGCCGGCGTGGCGATGCCACCCGCCGCGAAGTTGGGTACCGGTAGGCGACCTTCGCGCCACACCTGCTGGACCAGATCGAAGGGCGCATTGAGCTTCTTCGCCTGGGCCAGGACCTCTTCCCGCGCCGCGGCGCCCAGGGCACCGAGCTCACCGTGGATCAGCCGCAGGTGGCGCACCGCCTCGGAGACGTCGCCGGTGCCCGCCTCACCCTTGGTACGGATCAAGGCCGCTCCCTCGGCGATGCGTCGCAGAGCTTCGCCGAGATTGCGCGCGCCGCAGACGAAGGGAATCTTGAACAGAGTCTTGTCGATGTGGTGCTCGTTATCGGCCGGGGTCAAGACTTCGCTCTCGTCGATGAAGTCGACTTCGAGCTCTTCGAGCACCCGGGCCTCCTGGAAGTGGCCGATGCGCACCTTGGCCATGGTCGGGATGGTCACCGCTTCCTGGATCGAGAGGATGCGCTCCACCGATGCCATGCGGGCGACACCACCCTCGCGTCGAATGTCTGCCGGCACGCGCTCCAGCGCCATGACCGCCACCGCCCCGGCATCCTCGGCGATACGCGCCTCCTCGGCGCTGGTGACGTCCATGATGACTCCACCCTGCAGCATGCGGGCCAAGCCGACCTTGACCTCGAAATCGAATTCCGGCCCCTGCTCGCCGCTGCCGTTGGCTTTCGCCTCACCGTTTGCCTTGTTTGCTTCGCTCATGGTTGCACCTCGTTTCGACTCAGAGGGTGCCGATCCGGAAGGCGGATCGACTTCAATTGTATGCATTCAAGAGGCCTTCGAATCGATTGAGCGCCTCTATTGTTCGCATATACCAGCCTACAAGTTGCGAACAAAGCCTGCAAGAACTATATTGTATGCATGGAAATAGAGAGTCCGAGCTGGCGCCCCGACTTGCGAAACGACCAGGGGCCGATCTACCTGGCGATCGCGGACGCCGTCGGTGCCGACGTCCGTGCCGGACGCTTGCAGCCCGGTGAGCGCCTGCCGACCCACCGCGATCTCGCCAAGCAGCTCGGGGTCAACGTGATGACGATCTCGCGCGCTTACGCCGAGGCGAGCCGCCGAGGTCTGACCGAAGGCGAGGTCGGCCGCGGCACCTTCGTCCGGCGGCGCGAGCGCAACGCCACGCGCTTCGAGCCAGACGACACCACCGCCGAGCGGCGGGTCGACTTCCACTTCAACCTGCCGGCCGGCGACCCGTCCATCCTCAACGCCGCTGAGCTCCTCGGCGAGCTGGCCCTGGACGCCCCGGATCGCTTGCTCCACACCGGCTACACCACCACCGGCAGCGCCGAGCATCGCGCCATCGGTGCCGAATGGCTCGCCCGCAGCGGTGTGCAGGCTGATCCGGCCCGCATCCTGGTGTGCGGTGGCGCGCAGCACGCCATGACCATCACCTTCGCCAGCCTCGCCGGACCGGGTGACCTGGTGCTCACCGAAGAGCTCACCTACCCCGGCATGAAGGCATTGGCGAGTGTCCTCGGCCTGCGCCTGCATGGTTTGGCGATGGACGCGGAAGGCATCGAACCCGAGAGCTTCGAAACCGCCTGCCGCCGGTCGAATCCCAAAGCGCTTTATTGCATGCCCACGGCGCAGAATCCCACCGGTATGGTTATGGGCGAGACGCGCCGGCGCGAGATAGCCGAGATCGCTCGGCACCACGGTGTCGCCCTCGTCGAAGACGACACCTACCGCTATCTCTGTCCGGAGCCGCCGCCGCCGCTGGCCACCTTTGCCCCCGAGCTGGCCTACTTTCTCACCGGCACCTCGAAGAACCTCACCGCCGGCCTGCGCATCGGCTATCTCCTGGCCCCAGACGATGCGAGCTCGCCAGCCGCCCTGATGGCGCGCATCGAGGGCAATGTCGCCGCCCTCACCTGGATGGCGGCACCCCTGATGGCAGAGATCACCAGCCGGTTCATCCGTTCCGGCCAGGCCGACGAGATGGTGGCCTGGAAGCGACGCGAGGCGGTAGCCCGACGGCGGACCTTCGATCGCCTACTGCCCGACTCCGGGACCCCATCGCACCCGGGCTCTTCCCACCTCTGGCTTCCTCTGCCACGCCCGTGGCGGGGCGAGGAATTCGTCAGCCAGGCCGCACGACGTGGCGTCGCGGTGACGGCTGCCGAGGCGTTCGTTGTCGGCCGCGCCTCGGCCCCCCACGCGGTCCGCCTCTGCCTAGGCACGCCGCGCCGCCGCCAGCAGGTCGAAGAAGGCCTCACCACCTTGCGTGACATGCTCGCCGCAGCGCCGGAAGTCTCGCGCTCGATCGTCTGACGACTACTCCCAACGCAGCGCCACCGTCGGATCGAGCCGCGCCGCCCGCCGTGCCGGCACCAGGGCGGCGATGAGGGCAGCGATGGCAAGCAGCAGGGCCATGCCCAACAAATTGACCGGATCGGTGGCTCGGACCCCGAAGAGCAGAGATTCGACACTGCGTCCGAGGAGGACCGACGCCACGCCTCCCAGCGCCAAGGCCGAGACGGTTAGGACCGCCGTGCGACGTAGGAACAGCCCAGCGACACCCCAGGGCGAGGCGCCGAGGGCCATGCGCAGGCCGATCTCGCGGGTGCTCTGATGGACCGACAGGGCGGTGATGCCGTAGATCCCGAGGGCCGCCAGGCTCAGCGCCAAGAGAGCGAAGATGCCGAGGATCGCGGCTAGGAAGCGCTGTTTGGACAAGGACTCGCTGACCACCCCGTCGACCCGGCGCAGATCGTAGATCGGCAACGCCGGATCGAGCACCGTCACCACCCCGCGCAGATCGGGTGCCAGGTCGCGTAGGGTGCGGGAGGTGCGTAGCACAACGGTCATCGCCCGTTCGCGCTCCTGGTCTTGCGGGAAGTAGATCGCGTCGCGAGGTGGGCTGAGTAAGTCGGCGTGGTGCACGTCGCCTACCACACCGATGACCCGACGCGCTCCACCATCGCCCCAGCTGATCCGCAGCTCGCGCCCGATCGCCGAATCACCTGGCCAGTGGCGCTCCGCCGCGGCGCGGCTGATCAGGATCGAGCCGGGTTCTTGGCCGGCTCGATCACGGCTGTCGAAGGCCCGACCTGAGAGCAAAGGAATGCCCAAGGTACCGAGGTAATCGCCGCGCAGGACGCGGATATCGGCCACCGGCGCCTGCCCGGCCTCGGGCTCGGGTCGGTCCACGGGGAAGTACGATGTCGCCGCCCCCAGACTGGCCATCGGCAGATGGGTGACGGCGCCGACACTGGCAACGTCCGGCAGGGCGCCGAGGCGCGCGAGCAGCTCGTCATAGAAAGTGAAGAGCTGCGGGTCCTCCAAACCACGCGCCGCCGCCATGGAGAAACTGACGACGCCCTCTCCCTCGAAGCCGGGATCGACCTGCAGCAGACCGCGCACCGTGCGCAGCATCAGGCCGGCACCCACCAGGAGCATCAACGCGAGGGCCACTTGACTGAAGACCAGCACCGAGCGCAGGCGTTGACGGC
>JBCCGX010001032.1:0-3869 GCA_039029035.1 Acidobacteriota bacterium
GCCGCGGCGGGAACCGATGAATCGCACGAATGACGGATCCCAATATTTGGGCGCGTGGGCGTCACAGCCGATATAGACGTTTGGGTGTTTCCAGGCGACCGAGATCATCTCTTCGGTCCAGGGGTAGCCGATGTGGATGCCGATGAGGGTGAGCTCGGGAAAATCGAGTGCCACGCGATCGAGTAGCATCGGCTGGGCGACGGTCGGCAGGAAGCCCTGGGCCGAATGGCCGACTTGGATCTGGATCGGCACGCCGAGCTCGGCACACTTGGCATAGAACGGATAGTAGATCCGGTGGTCCGGCGGCTCGCCGAACCAATGAGGATAGAGGTGGGCGCCGACGAAGCCGAGCTCCTTGACAGCTCGCTCGACATGGCGCATCCAGGGGACAACCCGCGAAGGGTTGATGCCGACAAGACCCTTGAAACGACCGGGGTGCTGCGCGATCACCTCGGCGATACGGTCGACCGGCTTCTCGAAGTGGATGTCCGAGCCTTCCCAACCGCCCGTAGTGGCGACCAGCAAGCCCTTGCCGATTCCCGCCTCGTCCATCAAGCGCAGCTGATCTTCGAGCTCGACACCGCGATGGGTGGTGCCCAGAACCTTGACCTTCTTCCAGAAAGCGTCCAGCTTCGGTGTGTAATTCTGCGTCAGATCCGGTGTCCAGAGATTGACGACGATATCGAGGATCTTGTTGTCGGCGGCCATGGATCGAGCCTCACGGATTGGACGAATCAGGTTTGGGGAGTCAGTCGCTCCCTGAGCACCCGGCGCAGCGGTTTGCCGGCCGGGTTGCGTGGAATCTCGTCGAAGAAATGGACCGCTTTGGGACGCTTGTAGCCTGCCAGACGCTCGCGACAAAAATCTAGTAGTTCCTGTTCGGCCGGTGGGCCACCAGAGGATGGCACGACGCAGGCGGTCACCGCCTCGCCCCAGCGCGGATCAGGGATCCCGACGACCGCCACGTCGGCGACGCGGGGGTGGCGCGCCAGGGTCCTCTCGACCTCGCTGGGATAGACGTTGAGCGCTCCGGTGACGATCATGTCGTGCTTGCGGTCGACCAGGTAGAAGAAGCCGTCCTCGTCGCGCCGCGCCAGGTCCCCGGTCTTGAGCCAGCCGTTACGCAGCGCCTCGGCCGTCGCTTCGGGCCGGTTCCAATAACCCGTCATATTGGCGTCGCAGGCGACGGCGATCTCCCCCACCTCACCCTGCGGCATCTCGCGCCAGTCGGCGTCGAGAATCCTTACCCCGACCCCCACTTGCGGCCGGCCGCAAGACAGCAGGAGGTGCTTGCATGCCTCGTCGGCCAGGGCCAGGACGTGGTCCTCGGGCTCCAGAACGGTGCCCGCCAGACCGGTTTCGGAGGTGGCGAAAGTCTGGCGAAAGCCGCAGCGGAGGGCGGCGCTGGCCCGCCGAAGGGTCGCCTCCGGCATCGGGCTGCCACCGTAGAGCAGAACCTCCAGGTGACTGAGGTCGTAGTCGCCGAAGTGTGGGTGCTCGAGCAGCATGCGCAGGGTCGTCGGCACCAGGTTGGTGAAAGTGATGCGCTCCCGCACCAGGGTGGCCAGGGCATTCTCGACATTGAACTGCAACAGGTGGCAGGGACTGCCGACCGCCACGTGGCAAGCGATGCCGGCAAAACCCGCCGCCGAATACAACGGCGACGGCAACAGGACACGATGGCGCCGCGCACAGCCGATGGCGAGCACATGGATCAGCGTTCCGAGCAGGGCACGCTGATGGGTGTACATCACCCCCTTGGGGAACCCGGTGGTGCCGCTGGTGTAGAGCAAGACCAGCAGCTCGTCGCCGCGGATCGGCTTGTTCAGCGGCGGCTCGCTCTCCTCACCGCTGGCCAGCAGGGCGGCGTACGACTCGATTTCGCCCCCGCCCTCTCCAAGGCCGGCCAGCAGATGCATCGCTGACACCTGACCGGCGGCATCCCGCGCCACCTCCAGGTGGGCGTCGCCCGCCAGAAGACCTCGGGCTGAGCAATCCTCCAAGACGCCGGCGACGTCGGCTGCCGTCAGGCGGGCGTTGATCGGCACCGCCACAAGGCCGCTGCGCGCCAGGGCGAAGAGAGCCTCGACGAACGAGATGCTGTTGTGCGCCAGGATGCCGACCCGATCGCCGCGCCGCAGGCCTCGCCGGAACAGGGCATGGGCCAGGCAGTTCGTCCGCACCTCGACCTGCCGCCAGGTGAGGCGCAGATCCCCCAGGATCAACCCCTCTGCCCCACCGTCGAGGCGGGCGTTGCGGGTCAGCAGATCGCCGAAGTGGCGTAGCTCGCCGAGCATGCGGTCGCTGTCGGGTTAGGCGACCCGGCGCTCGTCGATGATCGTCAGCTTGGTGAAGTCGCCGTTCTCGAAATGCTGCCAGGTGCGGCTGCGGTGGTTGTCGTCGACCAGGGTGATGATCTCGGAGTAATCGCTACTCGGCTCATGGGTGTAGACCCAGCGCAGGACGATCGTCTTCTCATCCGCCTCGACCGCTGCCCCCTTGAGGCGCGGCGTATCGAAGACCAGCTTACCGTCGCGAAAGTCGCCGTCAAAAGCTTTGTCCTCGCGCCGGCCATCGGCCCAGTCGTACTCGTTGCGCTGCGACCACTTGGCGCCATCGATCGAGCAGCTCAGACGGCTCTTGTGCTGATCGAGAACCTCGCCGCTGGCGCGGTCGATCAGGGTGTAGGTGCCTTCCCAGACGCCGATGTGGCGATCGAAAACGGGAAAATCGGACATGAGAATCTCCTCTGCAGTTGCGAAGATCGTGGCTTAGGTGGCGAGCCTGCTCTATTGTACTAAAGATAGTACAAAAGTCACGCTTGAGGCTCGTGAAAGACTTGACTCCCCTGCCTCAGACCATAGAATTGTCTTGAATCTAAGACCTTTAGCGGCTTGATCCTGGGTGTCAGATCCTCGGACGGTCCGCGGAGAAAAAGCCATGGCCGCTGATCAACGACCCGCCAACGGAGCTCGCCCTCTGGATGGCGTCCGAATTCTCGAATTGGGCCAGCTCATGGCCGGCCCCTTCGCCGGGACGATCCTGGCCTACTTCGGCGCCGAGGTGATCAAAGTCGAGCCACCGAACGGTGGCGACGCGGTGCGCAAGTGGCGCATCATGGATGAAGGCACTTCTTTGTGGTGGCGCACCCTGGGGCGCAACAAGAAGTGCATCACCATCAACCTGCGCGAAGAGCGCGGACGCGAGCTCGTACACCAGCTGGCGGTGCGCAGCGATGTGCTGCTGGAGAATTTCCGCCCCGGAACGCTGGAGAAGTGGGGCCTGGGCCCGGACGATCTGCAGACAGCCCAACCGGACCTGATCTTCGCCCGGGTCTCGGGCTACGGCCAGACCGGCCCCTACTCCGCCAAGCCGGGCTACGCCTCGGTGTGCGAGGGTGTCGGCGGCATGCGCTACGTCAACGGTATCCCCGGCGAGCGGCCGATGCGGCCCAACCTGAGTCTCGGCGACTCTCTGACCGGCCTGCACACCGCCTTCGGCATCCTGCTGGCTATCCTCCAGCGCCAGCGCTCGGGCCGTGGCCAGATCATCGATTCGACGATCACCGAATCGGTGTTCAACATGATGGAGGCGGTGGTGTCGGAATATGACCGCTGCGGTGTCGTGCGCGAGCCGTCCGGCTCGACCATCACCGGCGTCGTGCCGACTAACACCTACCTGTGCAAGGATGGCAAGCACGTGATCATCGGTGGTAACGGCGACTCGATCTACCGCCGGCTGATGCAGACCGCCGGCCGGCCCGACCTGGCCGACGACCCGCGACTGGCGTCCAACGACGGCCGGGTCCAGCACCAAGACGAGGTCGACGAGGCTCTGGCGCAGTGGACCGCGACCCTCACCTTGGAGGA
>JBCCGX010001033.1:0-3868 GCA_039029035.1 Acidobacteriota bacterium
CCACACATCGAAGAGCTCGTAAGGGTCGGCCGGCGAAGCGTCCAGGATCGATCGGGCTTGCGCTGCACTCACGGTTCCCTCCTGCCTCTCGGGGTTGACTTCCCACGCGACCCTCCCCGAAGCTTGGGCCTGCGTCGCGACTTGAAGGAGGGTACCAAATCCATGCCACCGGAACGGACTCGAGAGCAGCCGGAATCGAGCCCTCGGCCCGTGGGCTTACGGGCCCAGCTAGCACAGCTCGAAGCAATCCTGGCAAGCGCTGACGAGCGGCTGGCCCAGTTGCGCCAGCTGGCGGACCCGCATCGCCTGGCTTTCCTCTTCCGGGTCCAGCTGGGCTCGATCCTGCGCGGCGCCGCCGACTCCCAGCTCACCCCCGGTGGCTTACTCGCCGTGGCCCAGCAGGCGGCGGCGACCGGTATCCTCCCCCTCACCGGTGTCGCCGCCCTGCGCCGCAGCCTCGAGCAGCTCACTGACCGTCTGCGCCAGGCCGGAGCCTGGGATGCCCACCAGCCGATGGCATGGGATCCTCTGCCGCTGCTGTCACCGGAAGAAGAGCGCTGGACGCACCTGGAGGCGCTCGGCCAAACCCTACCCATCGACGAGCCGCTGGCCGATGCCTTCGCCGATCGTGCGGCAGCCTCCGGCTGGCTCGCATTGCCGGACCTTCTGCCGGCCGAGCTCATCACCGAGGTCCACCATCAGCTCGAGGCCGCGCAGCGCCAGGACCAGCTGACCTTGGAGCGTGCCGGCGTCGGGGCCGAGCAACGCCTCTCGACCCGGCGCAGCGATTCGGTGCTCTACCTCTCCGGCCTGGAGCCCGAGCTACTGCGCACTGCACCGACCGTGGCCGCGTTGATTCAATATTGCCTGGACGAGCTCGGCGAGCGATGGGCCGAGCGCCTGCCCGGCCGGACGATCTTCCCACCACAGAAGGCCATGCTGGCGCGCTACCCGGCTCCTTCCGGCGGCTACCACGCGCACCTCGACAACCCGGGGGGCGACGACGACAACGGCCGCACGCTGACTCTGGTGCTGTACTTGAACGCGGCCGGCGAAGCCTGTCGCGGTGGCGAGATCGCCCTTTGGTCGGCTGGCGTCTCGACCTCGGAGGCACCGAGCCATCTGGCGACGGCGGCAGGTGGCTCGGGAGTCCTTTTCGATGCCCGTACCGTGGCCCATCAAGTACAGCCGCTAAGGGAAGGCCCGGCACGCTGGGCCCTGACGTTGTGGTTCAGCGACACGCCTCAACGACCGCCGGCGTCGCCACCGATTCCCGAGCTGTCGCGCACCGACGTGCTACTACCGATCGACAAGCCGCGGCTACCCGCCGAAACGCTGCTGTTCCACGAGCTCGACGACGACCACCCGGCCGGCGAAATCGTGGTCTACCGGGTGCACCGCCGCGAGCTACGGGTCGGCATCGTCTGCACGGTGTACCGCGGCGGATCGGCTCTCGACGCCTGGTGCGCCCACCACCTGAAGCTCGGCATCGATCACCTGGTCCTCGTCTTCGACCACCTCGACGAGCTCCAGGAAGCGGCCGACGCAGCCAGGCTGCAAGCGCGCTACGGCGCCGATCGACTGACCGTCTGGTCGGGCGAGCTGCTGGCGAGCGAACGCTGGCAGACCCTGGCCGATCGCCAGGAGCTCGAGCGCTTCGCCCGCTCGGGCGCCTCGAACTACGCCGTCGCGGCACGGCAGTCGCTCAACGCCAGTGTCGCCCTCGAGGCGGCCCGCGACGACGAGCTCGGCGGCGCGCCCCTCGACTGGCTGATCCACCTGGACGGTGACGAGCTCTTCGTCCCGGAAGGCGACGGCCGTGGTGGTGCCGGGATCGACGACCACTTCGCGGCCGCCTCAGAAGCCGGTCTGCATCTCCTGCGCTACCTTAATCACGAGCTCTTGGAACCACCCTGCGACGGCCAGCCGCCGCGGTTCAAGCTCAACCCCAGGCTGGCCGCCACCCGCCTGGGACCGGTCGGTTGGGCCAAGCTCACCGCCTACCTGGACATGGCGCAAAGCGATCGCCGGCCTTACTTCCGAGGCTATTTCAACGGCAAATCCGCCGTCGCCGTCGATCGCGCCAAATGCGCTGCCGGGGTGCATGGCTGGACGCTCGAGCAACCCTCGCCCAGCGCCAGTCGCCTGCTCGCCGGCCCCTCGATCCTGCACTGCCACTTCGCTTCGGCCGACGCCTTCCGACGCAAATACCTTGCCGTCGCGGATTCGCCGATCCTCGAGGGCCCGCCCCTCTTCGAGCCTTCGCCAGTGGAAGTGGCCACCCTCGAGCGGATCCACCAACTGCGACGATCCGGCGCCGACGAAGAGACCCTGCACCAGTCTCTCGACAACCTCCACGCCGAGCTGACCACCTTTTCGGAGGCCGAGATCGAGGTCCTACAAGCGGCACGGCTGATTCTGACCCCCAGGCTCGATCAACCGCTACCGATGCCAGACCCCCAGGACTCCGTTTGAAGACCCTGCTGTACGTTCCGGCCTTTCTGCTGACGATCTACAGCGCCACGCTGATCGCCATCGAGTGGCGAACCTCCCAGGACCATGTGCGCCACTACTTCACGGATATCGAAGGTCCGGTGCGGCTCTATGCGATCAACACCACCCTCTCCGCCGGGCTGCTGTGGGCCTGCGCGCTGCTCTTCGCGATCCAGCTGTTGATGCTCGAGAGGGCCAGCGGCCGAGCGCGCCAACGCGCCTTTTGCGCCTCCCAGATCCTCCTCTTCGCCTACCTTGGATTCGATGATCGCTTCCTCATCCATGAGACCTTGAGTGACAAGCTGGGTGTGCACGATGTCCTCTTGCTGCTGGCGATCGGCCTAGCCGAGATCGCCTGTCTGATGCTCTGGGGAGAGCTTCGCAGCCGGTCACGAAAAACCTTGCTGTACCTTGGCCTGGCGGCGATCACCTTTCTGATCATGGCGGGGATCGACGCCTTCCTACCCAGCGCGATGGTATTGCGGCTCTCCTTCGAAGACCTGTTCAAGACATGGTGCGCGTTCTTTCTATTCTTGTTCGCTTGGCAGGTCTTGCAGCAGAGAATCCGCGAGATCGCGAGCGGGGCCTCAGACCACTTACCAGGAGCCCTCCCGCGATGACGATTCGCTTACGACGACGCCTCGTCCTGCGGTGCATGCTGGTGGCGATCGGTGGCCTGGTGATCGCCCACACGATCACCCAGGCATTCGCTTTCAAGCTGGTGGACGACGACCTCTACGGCATCGTCCCCCTGTTCGATCTCGACGAGGAAGCCAACCTACCGACCCTCTACTCGACCCTCTCCCTGTTCTTCGCCGCCGCGCTCCTGGCTTGCATCGCCGGATCGGAAAAGGACGATCGCACCCGCTTTGCCCTCTGGGCCGGTCTGGCGGCCATTTTCGCCTTCCTGGCGATCGACGAGACCGCGATGCTGCACGAGATCCTCGGCGGCCTGATCCAGGAGCGCTTCGGCCTGTCCGGCTACCTCTACTACAGCTGGATCGTGCCCTACGCCCTGATCCTGGCCGGTCTCTTTGTCTGCTATCTGCGCTTTCTGCTCCAGCTACCCACCAAGGTCCGTCTCCTGATCCTGACCGCCGGAGCGATGTTCGGCGCCGGAGTGATCAGCCTGGAGGCCATCGCCGCACGCCACGATGAGCTCTATGGCCAAGAAACCCTGACCTACGCCGGCCTGGCGACCGCTGAAGAACTGCTCGAAATGGGCGCTATCGTCGTTTTCGTCAACGCCTTGATGCTCTACCTCGAAATGCGATCTTCAACACCACAGGACGGGCTCCGAGTCACCGTCAGCTGGTAGGACCGAGGCACCGATGCAAGCCAACACCTCCCAACCGACTCCGTCGATCAAGCTGCC
>JBCCGX010001034.1:0-3867 GCA_039029035.1 Acidobacteriota bacterium
GGCCGATCCTCATCGCTGATCGGGCGCAGGGTCGTCTGGGTCGATGGGGACGGTGGCTTCACAGCCGGCGAAGCCTACACCGTCTCCGACATCGGGTCCACTGAAGCCCGGGTGGACCGGCGCGCGAGCCGCCCGCCACCCCACGTCTACTTGCGACAGCAATTCGCTCCCCGCGAGCGGGCAAGACTCACGGATCGCCCTCGATGCCAACGACAGCCTCAGCGCTCGCGGTGACGGTCAGCGTGGTGGTTCGAGTTCCTTGTGCCCCGGGCTGTTGCCGTGCTCTCTCCTCGCCGGGCGCGCGGAGATCACAGCCTGCGACGTCGATCGAGGGCTCGGCCGCCCCCTCTTCGCCCACGGATTGGACGATGCAGGGCGCTTGCATTAGCACCCGTGCGTAGCTTGCTCCCTGCAGGTCCAAGGCTACGCCGCGACGGGTCTCGCGCAAGTCCAGCTCGAGGTTGGAATCGGCCATCCGCAGCGAGCTCAATTGGGCGATCTGCCCGGCGACGACCTCGGCTCGGTCGCCGAGCAGGGTCAGTTGGTCGATCTCAGCCAGTTCCAACCGCGAATCGATCACCGTGGCCTTGGCGGGCCCGGCCACCCGGCTGATCCAGCCTTCCGTTCCATCCGACAAGACGGCGATCAGGCTGCCATGAACTCCTGCCAGGTCGAGCTGCGCACCGTTCTCGGCCGTCACCTGGACATTGCTGTGCAGATCGCTGCCTTGCCAGGCGCCTCCCGCGAAGCGAATGGCCACCACGCCGCCTCGGATCTGCTCCATGATGCCCTGTAGCTCGCGTCCTTCGATGTGCCAAGCGGAAGCAACCTCTGCATCGCTAGCGTCGATCGTCGAGTCCGCCGCCTGCAGCTCGATATCTCCACGCCAACCGGCCAAGGCAAGACCTGTGCTGCGGACCGTACCGGCAAGACTGCCTTCGCCGCCCGAAACCTCGAGACTGCCGCCTTCGACCCGCACTGAGATCTCGCCAGACGGCCCGACGATCGCCACATCCGCCGCCGAAGCAGCGAGCTCCAGTCGACCCTGGTGCCCCTGCAGTTGCGCCGCGCCGCCGCGCAAGGTCAGCTCCGGCGAGCCAACCGTGTCAACAAACCGCAGTGAGCTCGCGGTCGCCTCGATCTGCGCCAAGCGCACCGCCGTCAGCTGGACCGTCGTGCGCTCGACCATCAGGTGGTAGGCGTTGCGGCCAGTGCTCTGCGGCAGAGAGTCTCGGGCACGGACCTCGAGATCGACGCCGTTGATGTAGACCGTGCGCCCGGGCCCCAGAGCGACGTCGAGGCGCAAGCGTGGTAGATCGCCGGCCTGCTCAGTGTCGCCCCGGCGGACCGTCAGGCGACCGCCGGAGGACACGGCTTCGAGCCGGACGCCGCCCTCCTCTACAACACCCTCCCCGATGCGCCGGGCGCGCAGAACCGGCAGGCCATCGACTCTGCCGGTCAGATGAAGATCCGCCTGGTCCAACTCGAGCACGAGATGGGAGTCGGCGCCGAGGTTCAGCTCGGTGGGAAGCTCCAGCACCTCGGCCACCAGGTCGCCGGTGATCGCCAGGCCGAGGAGGCAGAGGATCGATGTAGGGCGCCAGGAGGCGAAGCCGGGGCGCCAGGCCCGAGGGCGGATGAACCCGGCGGTCGGAGGCTTGTTTCGCATCCGGCGAAGCTACTTTTCGCTCGGCGACGAGTCAAGGGATCGCTCCTGCGATGTAGAATGCGCTCCCGCTCGCTACGCTGCCGCCCTTTGCCGATCCCTATCGATGTCCAATCCAGCTCGCATCGCGCTGTTGCTCGGTCTGACGCTGTTCGCAAGCGGCTGCGCCAAGCGCCCGTGGAACGTCCTGCTGATCACCCTCGACACGACTCGGGCAGACTTCATCGGCTGCTACGGCAAAGCATCGGCCCGAACACCCAATCTCGATCGCCTGGCCGCCGAGGGGTTTCTCTTCGAACACGCCTACTCGTCGAATCCGGTCACCCAGGCAGCACACTCGACCATCCTCACCGGGGTCTACCCGATGGTCCACGGCGTGCGCGACAATGGCTTGTTCCAGCTGCCGCAGCAAAGGGAGACCTTAGCCGAGATGCTCGCCGCCCGAGGTTACGCGACCGGCGCGGCCGTCGGCGGCTTTCCCCTCACCCGGCAGTTCGGCACCGACCAGGGCTTCGATTTCTACGACGACGACCTCACCGCCGACCGCTTCGACCACCGCGGTCGGCCGGCCGAGCGCCAGCGCCAGACCTGGTACGACGAGCGCCCCGCCGCGCACGTCAACGATGCCATCCTGCCGTGGCTCCGCGAGCGCACCGGCGAGCCCTTTTTCGTCTGGCTGCACTACTGGGATCCCCATGAGCCGCACATTGCGCCGGCACCCTATGGCCAGCTCTTCGCCCACGATCCCTACCAGGGCGAGATCGCCTATACCGACGACAGCCTGGGCACCATCCTGCGACAGCTCGAGAGCAGTGGCGAGCTCGAGCGGACCCTCGTCGTCGTCACCGCCGATCACGGCGAGAGCCGCAGCGAGCACAAAGAGCTCACCCATGCCTTTCTCGCCTTCGACTCGACCCTCCACGTGCCTCTGATCCTCCGTGTCCCGGAACGCCGGGGTGGCCGCCGGATCGCGCAACGGGCCGGTACGGTCGACATCGTGCCGACCGTCCTCGATCTCCTCGGCTTTGAGCCGCCGAAGTCACTGCAGGGGCGGTCGCTGGCACCACTGATGAGCGCTGAGCAAGGGGTCGATGACTCGGCAGACAGCAACCGCAGAGCCTATTACGCCGAGAGCCTTTCGCCACGCCTGGCGCACGGTTTCGGCGAGCTGCGAGTCCTTCTCCGCGGACCATGGAAGTACATCCATGGTCCGCGACCGGAGCTCTACAACCTCGAAGACGATCCACGCGAGCTGAGCGACCTGTCGGCCGAGCGGCCCGAGGAAAGCCAGCGCTTCGCCACCGCGCTGCAAGAGTTCCTCGACCTGCACGCCAGCGCCGACGCCGCCGACGCCACCTTCGAGGCCGACGAGGAGACCCGTCAGAGGCTCGCTGCTCTCGGCTACCTGTCGACCGGTGGCGACGATCCCGGCGGCGTCACCGAGGTGCTGCGCGACGACGGCATCGCCCCGCAGGACCGGGTCGGCGATATCAACCTGATCATCAGACTGCGGCGCCAGTTATCCCAAGGCGCCTTCCCGCTCGCTCGCAGGACCGCCGAGAGGCTGCTCGAGCTCGATCCCGACAACGCCTTCTTCCGCAGCAAGCTCGTCCTCGCCTATTTGGGATTGGCTCAGCCGCAGGCCGCGGCGCGGGTGGTCGCCGCAACGGAAACCCTCTCGCCGACCCATCTCGAAGACTTCATGAAAGTCGCTCCGGCACTCTACGAAAGCGGCGAGCCGCAGCAAGCCATCGCGCTGGCCCGGCGTCTGATGAGCGCCGGGGAGAGTGCCGACGGCCAAGCAACTCTCGCCCGCATGCTGTCCGGGACCGGTGATACAGCGGGCTTCGAAGCCGCCATCGACCGCGCCCTGGAGCTCGATCCCGAGCACCGCGGCGCCCGCCTACAACGTCTGCGGCAGCTCACGGCCAGCGGTCGCCTGGAGCAGGGGGAGCCTGAGGCGAAGCGCCTCCTCGCCGCCTACCCGGCCGACTTCGAAGGCCACCTCGCCTACGCCCGCCTACTGGCCGCCGACCAGCGCCCGACCGAGGCCCTGGTGAGCATCGAACGCTCGTTGCGTTTCGCGCCGCGCTTCTGTGACGCGCATCTCGAGCGCATCCGGGTGCTGCTCGAGCTACGTCGTGCCGACGACCTCGATGGCGCCATGGCGGAGCTCACCGAGCGCTGTAACGATCCCGAAA
>JBCCGX010001035.1:0-3866 GCA_039029035.1 Acidobacteriota bacterium
ACAGGATTCGCGCTGTCGCAAGCGAGAGCGCAGACGAAGAGGCCGAGGAGGAGGAGTCTTTGTTTCATCTCGAAGCCAGTATACGGAGGGCAATCACCACACGTCTAGGAATCTGCCCGAAGAATTCCGGACAGATTCCCGCGCCGGTCACCCCTCACCCTAACCCTCTCCCCCGAGGGGAGAGGAAACCTGAGTTAGAGACCGAGGCTAGGGTGCCGGCGGTACTGTGACGTCGGTCTCGGTCGAGCTCGACCCGGTACCGTTGATCGCGGTGAGCTTGATCGTGAACGTACCGGCGGCCGAGTAGGTGTAGTCGCGGGTCTCTCCCGCGGTACCACCCATCGGTCCACTACCATCGCCGAAGTCCCACAGAATGCTGGTGGCACCGAGGGACGTGTCGCGCACCGTCACCGTCAAACCAGCGATGCTGTCGACGTTGAAGCTGGCGATCGGTGCTGCTCGGCAGGTCGTGTCGCTCGGAAAGTAAGTGAAGGCCCCTGTCAGCACGCCAACACAACCCGTATCTCGCGCGGTCACTGAGACGTCGACTCGGACCTCAGTAAATCGCGATCCGTTAGTTCCGGTGCCGGTCGTACAGTCCTCCTCTGGGAAGGTCCCATCGAAATTCGGCACGAAGAGCGTCATCTCGTCGCCAACGCCGTTGCCCAGATGGAGCGGATTGCCGTCGAGACTGGTGATCGTCACGCCGGGCGCCCTGATGTTGCCGAAGGTCACTTCCGGCGGGAAGGTTTGGCGGTCGAAGCCGCCGCCACTGATCGTTGCCTCGATCGGACCGCCGATGATGGCTCCCGTGTCGACATCCGCCGTGGCGGAGATCGGCGACACACCGCCGACCCTTGGCTCAACCGGTCGATAGGTAAAGCTCAGCGCCGAGTTGAAGGACTCGTTGGTCTCGATGTTGACCACCGAGAAGGCGCCGGAGGGCCTAGCGCAGTTGGCGACTTCGACCGGCCCGATTGATTGGGCGACGATCTCGGTACCGGAGACTGCCACCACCTGCTGCCCGCGGCCACCGAAGCTCAGTGCTACGGGGGCCTCGAAGCCACCACCGAAGATCGTCACATCGGTACCGCCGAAGTAGGTGCCCTCAGCCGGCTGGATCGCCGAGATGAACATCGCTGCGCCTCCGAACTGGAAGGCACTCGGCAGCGTTGCCCTGAAGCCGGACACGAGGTCGAACACCTCGACGGCCACGGTCGTGTTCTGATTGCCCGAGTTTTGGCCTGTTGCCGGCGGCGTCTCGACGAGGAGCTCGGTCGACGAGCGGCTGAGGATCTGTGCCTCGATCCGCGAGCCGGAACCGAAGAAGACTTGGATCTGGTCGCCGAAGGCTTCCCCACGGATGGTTACCGGCGTACCGCCCTCGTTGGGACCGGAGGTCGGCGTGACCGAGATGATCTTGGGGATCAAGGGTGTCGCGTTGCGCGTAAAAGTGTAGCCACTGGCGAGATTGTCACTCGCAGCATCTTCCTGGCCGACGTTGATATTGACCGTCACCGTCACCGGCAGATTCTGACCGGCCGGCAGCTCGACCTGCGGCGTCCGTACAGTGATGCGACTGCTAGAAAGGCTCAAGACCTGCGCCGGTAGGCCACCGAAGTCCACGCTGGCCGGCTCGCTGAAGCCGCTGCCGAAGATGCTCACCTCGGTGCCACCGGCCGGCGGGCCGAAATTGGGTTCCACAGCCTCGATGGCCAGGGGCAGAACGACTGGCTGCTCGGTCACCTCGACCGTCGCCTGGCCGGTGTTCTGCTGGATCTGAGCCCGGACCACGGCCGTTTCGGTCGGAGCCGTCAAGCTCGCTTGGGCCGTGCCGTTGTTGCCGAAGGTCACGGTAACCGTGTCGCCGGTGGCGGTGCCAGCGTTGTTGGCCAAGACGCCACTGGTCGTCGACACTACGGCGGTCGAGCCGATCGGAACGAACTGATTGTTGTCGGTCCGGCGGGCCACCACTGTAATGGTGACCGGATTGGTTTCGCCGATCACCACCGACCTTGGGCTGGCACTCACCGCAACCGAAAAACCGGTCACGGTGCCGGTCGGATTAGGTGCCGGATTCGTCGTGCGAGTCGGTTCGGTGGGAGAGTCGGTATCACACCCCCCAAGGCCCAGGGCGAGAGCCAGGACCAGCATGACTGGCAGGAAGTTGAGCTTCTTTTCTCGGACTCTCATGTCAACTCTCCAATAAGGAATCATTGTTCCTCGCAGCGATCCGTCGTTTGGTTTCGAATCAGGTTCCGAGAAGCGTCGAAACGAACTCGATGGTCTGGGTCCGTGGCTGGGTCGCCACAGAGGTACCGGTCAGCGTCGTGCCGAAGGCCCGGAAAGTCACGTCTATCCGGATGACCGTGCTGCCCGTCTCCTGATCGAAGCCACCGTTGATGATCAGCAGATCGGACAGCGGCGGTACCCGCGTTTGCTCGGCCGACATGATCGGGAAATTGTTGAGTGTCAGCGAGCCACCCACCGGCACGGTGCCGATGATATTGAACAGAAACGGCGGTGGTATCCGCGAACCGCTATCGGCTCGGCTGAAAGTCACTTCCAGGGTCCGCATCTGGACGTCCATCAACGAGGATGTAGACGCGTTGGGATCTGCCGCGATGCTGGAAATCACGATCGTCGGGATCAAAACCATTTCGCTCTCCTCGACGCCAGCGGAGAGCACGGTATTCGTGAACTCGACCTCGAGAAGAACACCGCCGCTATCGGTTTCGTCCGTACGCTCCTCACAACCGAGAAGGAGCAGCGCAACGATGGGCAGGAGTATTGAAATTCGGGCTCTCACCTTGGACCTCCGAGAAGTCGAGCTACATCTGCACGATGCGGGGAGTGATGAAGATCATCAATTCGTCGTTCTGATCTGAACGATTGCGGTTCTTGAACAAGTGCCCCAGGATCGGGATATTGGCAAGACCCGGTAATCGATCTTGGCTTTGGTTGGCCGAAACCTCGTAGATCCCACCGATCACCGCCGTGCCGCCATCGCGGACGATCACCTTGGTCGTCGCCTCGCGGGTCGAGATCGGCGAGTTGGTCGAACCGACGATCGCCAGACCCGGCTGCGGTGACCGCTTGGCAACACTGATATCCAGAATGATGGTACCTTCGGCCGTCACCTGGGGGGTGACCGACAGCTGCAGTGTGGCATTGACGAACTGCACCGAAACGGTTCGGTTCGAGACCGTCTGAATCGGGATCTGAACGCCGCTCTGGATCGAGGCAGCGAAGTTGTTGAGCGTCGTGACGCGTGGCGCTGAGACCAGGTTCACCAGACCTTCGCTCTCCGCCACCTGCAACTGGGCATCGAGGGTAAAGGTATTGAGGACGTTGCCCAACGTGAGGTTGAGAAAGCCGTTGGCACCGCCGGTCAGCAGGCCAACTCCACCGTCTACGGTGCCGTTGTTGGGGAACTGCAAGCCGGTGGTGTTGCCGAACTCGTTGCTCGAGACGCCGTTGAAGCCCCACTGGATGCCGAGTGAACGGCTGAAGGTCTTGGTCGCTTCGATGATGCGCGCTTCGATCGTCACCTGGGGCTCAGGTGAATCGATGTTGTCGATCACCGCCAAGACCGTGTCGATGGAGCCGGGCAGCTCGCGCAGGATCAAAGTGTTGGTCCGCGTATCGACCTGCACCGTACCGCGATTCGAAAGAATCGAGCCGGTCCGGTTGCGCAGCAGACTGGCCACTTCGTCAGCACTGGCGTAGCTCAGGCTCCGCATCACCGTGCGCAGGGGCACCGACTGCTGCTGGATCTGCTGCAGTCGTCGCTGCTCTTCCGCCTCGGCCCGCAACTGGGACGTCGGCGCGATCCGTACGATGGTGCCGTCGATATCCATCCCCAG
>JBCCGX010001036.1:0-3865 GCA_039029035.1 Acidobacteriota bacterium
CCGCCGTCCCGTCAGCGGTCTCGTAGCCGACCGACACCGCCATCTCCGAGGGCATCGACAGATCGACCCGGAAGACCGCCGCAGTCGTACCTTCATCGCCTTCGTCGACCGCGACGTCAGAAATGCTGAGGATCGGTGGCGCAGTGCTGTCGTCGTTGCGAATCGCGCCACGGCCCCGGCCCTCGATGATCACCGCGCCCACCGGGTCGGAAAGGTCGACGAAGAAGGCCTCATCGGGCTCGACTCGGGTATCGCCGACCACCGGCACGGTGATCGTACGGGTCGTCTCGCCAGCGCTGAAGCTCAGCTCACCGGACGTCGCCCGGTAGTCGTCGTCGGCCACAGTGGCGGTGCCATCGGCAGTGGCAAAGTGGACTGTGACTCCACCTTGCGGTGCCTCACCCACCGCGTTGAGAGTGACGGTGAAAACTGCGTCGGTGGTGCCCTCGTCACCCTCCTGCACGAGGACGTCGTCGATTATCAGGCCCGGCAGCGGCTGATCATCGTTCTCGATGGTAACGATCGCCTGACCGTCGCCGAGCATCGCACCTTGCGGGTTGGACAGCTGGACCGAGAAGGTCTCGTCGTCCTCGACCCGGAGGTCACCGACCACAGGGATAGTGACGGTTCGGGTCGTGGTGCCCGGTGGAAAGCTCACCGTCCCGGAGGTCGCCTGGTAGTCGTTGTCCTCGACCGTCGCTGTGCCATCGGCAGTGGCGAAGTCGACCTGCACGCCCTGGTCGGGTGGAATCGAAAGCCGCACGGTCAACATCGCACCCACCGGTCCGTCGTCACCCTCGACCACCGTCGCATCGTCGATCGAGACGATCGGCTGCTCGGTGCCGGCGTCATCGTCCTGGATGGAACCCTGGCCTTGGCCGTCGACGATCTGGGCGCTTGCCGATGGGCTGGAGAGGTTGACGAAGAAGGCTTCGGTCGGCTCCACCTCACTGTCGTCGATCAGATCGATGGCGATCAGGCGATTGGCGTCGCCGGGCAGGAAGGTCACCTGGCCGCTGGCGCCGACGAAGTCTGCTCCGGCAATCGCCGATCCGTTGGCCGTCGCCCAGTTGACGGTTACCGGTCCCGGCCCCGGATTGGGTACCGAGAGGTGCACGTCGAAGCCGATCGTCGGCTGGCTCTCCATCGCAGCGCTATCGTCGATCGAGATATCGATCAACGCAGCGACGTCGTCATCCTGGATGGTGCACTCGCCTTGTGCGTCGGTGATCTGGCCGTTGGTCGAGACGCCGGTCAAGTCGACGAAGAAGAATTCTTCGCCCTCGACGATCGCGTCGTCCAGGATCGGTACTTGGATGGTCTTGTTGGCTTCCCCCGGGGCAAAGTTGACGATGCCGGAGCTGAAGCCATAGTCCTGGCCGCTGATCGCCGTGCCGTTGTTGGTCGTCCAGTTGACCGTCACCGGATCGATATCGGGATTGGGCTGCGACAGGTTGATGTCGAAGGTGGCGAAACCGGGGGTGCTCTCCTGCACCGTGGTGTCGTCGATGAAGACGTCCACCGGCATCAACATGTCGTCGTCCTGAATGGTGCCGACGGCCTGTGGATCGAGGATCTGAGCGGTGGGTGAAGGGTTGGTCAGATCGATGACGAAGTTCTCGTCTCCTTCGACCAGGGCGTCATCGAGTAGCTGGATCTGGATCACCTCGGCACCGTCACCCGGCAAGAAGGTGACTTGGCCGGCGGCGACGACGAAGTCCTGCCCGCCAATCGCCGAGCCATCGCCGGTCGCCCAGTCGACAGTCACCGGCATCGGTCCCGGATTGGGTGGTGCCAGGAAAACATCGAACGAGATCATCGGCTGGTTCTCAGGCGCTACGGCGTCGCCGATCGTGACGTCCCCCAGCATGGGCGGCCCCGCGTCGTTGATCGTCACGGTCAGGTTGTACATCGGCTGCGACGGCATCTGCGGCGGCGCGCTACAGTTGAGATCAACCCCGCCGACCCCGGGCGTCAGCAGGATGTCAAAGGTCTCCGCCCCCTCCGTCACGCCATCGTCGAAGATGTCGACGCTGAAGATCTGCGTCAACATGCCCTCGGAGTACATCAGGCTACCGGGGGTCGGCGGACCGTAGTCGGTGGCGTCGGCGGTGACCGGCACCAGCGAGACGTCCCAGGTGATGGGTGTGAACGGCCCGGCACAGCCGTTTTGCAGGGCAACGCCAAACATCACCGCCGCGCCCTCTGTGACGTTCGGTGGCAGCGGGGTCGGTGGAACGAAGAAGAGCTCGTAGGGCGGCGGTGGCCCGGCCAGGGCCGGTGTGGCGAGCAAGAAAAGGAGGCCTGCTATCGCCCGGATCGGCCGCCCAAGAGCATGCCGAAGCCGAACCTGAAGCCATCCCATGCTGCGTTGTGGTGCCATAGGTGAGAGTTCCGTTGCAGCGTGGCGACGTCGTAATCTCCCCATCGTTCAGATGGGGCGGTTATTCTGGTTAGTTTAGATGGTATCACGCCATCATGAGCCGCTTCGGCAGGGGGCTGCTCGCGGCAGGTCAGCCAGGCCTCAGGGGACGATCCAGGGGCTCACCGGTTCGATCTTGCCGTCGGTCAGCCGAACGACGTAGCTTCCCTTGGAGGCGAAGCGCTGGCCCGGGCCGAGGCTCAAATGAGGGTAGACGCCCGGATTGAGGGCGTTCTCGGCCTCGTGCTCGACGTTCTCGATGAAATAGTCGCGCGAAAAGCTCTCCACCAGGTGATCGATCGCATGATCGGCGATCGACAGGGCGAAGTAGGTCTCGAGTCGCAGGCGTTCATGGGTCGTTGCCAACTGGCGCGATCGCATCCAGCCTCGCACGCGGTAGATCCGCGGCACTTCGCGACCGGGTAGGGCAAAGCGGTAGGTCAAGCGAACCGACTCGCTCAGTGATTCGGGCACCTGCGGCAAGGACTCGCCGAGCAGGCTATAGGACAGGACGATGCTCTCGGGTCGAGCGTTGTCCGGCACCTCGGCCAACGCCTGCCAATCAACCTCCGCCAACCACAAGACCAGCACCGCAGGTTCCCGCTCTCCCAGCTGCTGCTCACCGAGGACGTGCTGCCAGGCCGCCGCGTCGAGGCTCTCGTTGGCAGCGAGCTCGTGCGAGCGCAGGTCGATCGCCTCGGCGTCCCGAAGAGCGCGGCGCAATGCATCTCCGGCGAGGCGTGAGGCGCCGCTGTCGCGGTGGATCTGCAGAACTCTCGTCGCCCCTTCGGCCTGCTTGGCCGCCTGCCGCAAGTGGGTCGCCAGGGCCTCGGCTTCGACCGCCGGGCCGCGAGAGAGATAGAGCGCATAAGCGCCGGCCTCGGCCACCGCAGGCCGCTCGGTGCTGGGGAAGAGGCACGGCACGGCCTGGCGCTCGCAGAAGTCGTGCACCGGTCGCCAATCGTCATCGCCGAGGCCACCGAGCAAGGCGAAGACCGGCTGCTCTCGGTAGAGATCGGTCAGCTGGTCGCCCCAGGTCGCGCTCGGGCCTTCGAGCTGCCAGACATGCAGCTGCCAACGCCGCAAGGCACGGTAGAAGTCGTCGCGATGCCACGGTGAGTGGCCGGGACGCTGCCGCTGGCCCTCGGTGTCGTCGTTCTTCCATTCGAAGTAGGCCCGCATCACCTCGAGCATCGCTCGGCGCCGCTCGCTGCTGACGTCAGGCGTGATCACCGTGGCGAAATGCACGGTCGTGTCGTCGACTCCCGGATCGTCGACCGCGCCCAGGGTCTCGAGATAGGCCACCAGATGGGCCATGTCCGCGTCGCTCAAGCGGTAGCGCGGCATGACCGCGTCGAACGGGCGACCGTTGGGATCGCGCCCGTCACGCAGGGCGGCGGCGAGGGATGGCGCCGAATAGGGCGGACGCACCTGCTGTGCCCG
>JBCCGX010001037.1:0-3865 GCA_039029035.1 Acidobacteriota bacterium
TGGCCAACGTACGATGCGCTACCGGCACGCCGATATCGAGGCCAGCAGTCTCGGCGACGACCTGGTGACGGCACTCTATGAAGACAGCGAAGGCGTCTTGTGGGTCGGCACGGACGCCGGTCTCGATCGCTTCGATGGTGCGGGCGGCTTCGACCATCTGCTGGGTGCCGGAGCGAGCACCGAGGGCTCGGCCGAGGAGAGAGTCAACGCACTGTTCGACGGTGCAGATGGCGACTTGTGGGTCGGTACGGATCACGGCGGTCTACTGCGACTCGATACCGTCAGCGGGCACTTCGAGCGCTTCGATAACGACCCGCAGGATTCGACCAGCCTGAGCAACAATCGTGTGCTGGCACTCTACCGCGGTGCCTCCGGCGAGGTGTGGGTCGGTACGTCCAAAGGCCTCAACAAACTTCTGCCGGACGGGACTTTTCGGCGCTACCTCGAGCAAGACGGCCTGAGTGACGCCCTGGTCGCTACCCTGCTTGGCGACTCTGCGGGGCGTTTGTGGATCGGTACACCGAGTGGCCTGTCGCGTTTCGATCCGGCCAGCGGTGTTTTTCGCGACTACTACGAGCGCGACGGCCTGCAACCTGGAGGCTTCTATCCCGGAGCTGCCGTCACACGCCATAACGGTCGGCTCTGTTTCGGCGGCATCAACGGCTTCAACTGCTTCGACCCCAAGCAGGTGGTCGACAACCCGCACGCGCCGCCGGTTGTCCTGACCGGTTTCGAAACCTTCGGCGAGCGTGTCGAATTCGGCCGCTCGACCTGGGCAGTAGAAAGTATCCGCCTGACCCACGAAGACAACTTCTTCGCCTTCGAGCTCGCTGCGCTGGATTTCACCGATCCTTCGGCCAACCGTTACCGCTACCAGCTCGAAGGCTACGACCTCGACTGGGTCGATGCGGACTCGGGTCGGTTAGCGAGCTACACCAATGTCGCCCCCGGCGAGTATGTCTTCCGTGCGCGCGGCGCCAACAGCGACGGCGTGTGGAGCGAAGACGGCCCGAATATCGCTCTGTCGATCAAGCCGCCGTTCTGGCAGACCTCTGGCTTCCGGGCCCTGCTGGCGGTGGGACTCTTGTCTTTGGCTGGCGTGGTCTATCACTACCGTATTCGGCACCTCAGGCGCCGCGAGCAGAAGCTCAGCCGGCGCCTCGACGAGAGGATGGCCGACCTGCGGCGCAGCGAGGAGCGCTATCGCCTGCTTTTCGAGCGCAATCTGGCGGGCGTGGTGCGTGCCACCCCGGTAGGTTCGATCATCGATTGCAACGAGGCTTTCGCCAAGATCTTCGGTTATGCCTCCCCGGCCGAGTGCCAGGCGAAGCATCGGCTGGCGCTGGACCTCTCGCCGGGCTCCGGTACTCCCGGCAGCCTCTCGCCCGCTGCCCAGCCCTCGCTGCTTGCCCGATTGCGTGCCGAGGGGGCGGTGGTCGGTCACGAGGCGTCGGCGCTAACCGGCGATGGCTCGGTGGTCTCCCTGCTGTGGAACGCCAACATGATCTCTGAGGCCGGTCAGCCGTCGGTGATCGAGGGCACCGTGATCGATGTCAGCGAGCGCCAGCGGATCGAGGAAGGGCTACGCCGGGCCCAAAAGCTCGAAAGCCTCGGGGTGTTGGCGGGCGGTATCGCGCACGACTTCAACAACCTCCTGATGAGTATCCTCGGCAACGCCGAGCTCGGCCGTATGGGCCTCGATCGTGCAAGCAAGATCCATGGCCGATTGGAGAAGATCGAGACCGCGGCGCAGCGGGCTTCGGAGCTGGCGAGCAAGATGCTCGCCTATTCGGGCAAGGGTGAGTTTGTCGTCAGTCGAATCGATCTCGCGTCGACGGTGCGCGGCATGGCCCACCTGCTGGAAGGCGCGGTGCCCAAGAAGGCCAGCCTAGTCTTCGAACTGCAGGGCGGGCTGCCGCTGGTGGAAGCGGATGTCGAGCAGATCGAGCAGATCGTCACCAGCCTGGTGACCAATGCCTCAGAGGCCCTGGGGGGTGCCGAGGGGGCGATTACGGTTGGTTGCGCGGTGCGAGACTACAGTGCTGAGGAACTGGCCGACACCTACCTCGACGATCGGCTGCCAGCCGGCTTCTACGTCAGCCTGACGGTGCGAGACACGGGCAGCGGCATGGACGAGGATCTCCAGCTCAAGATCTTCGATCCGTTCTTCACCACCAAGTTCACCGGTCGAGGTTTGGGTCTGGCCGCCGTTCTCGGGATCGTCCGCGGTCATCGGGGGGCGATTAAGATCGATAGTACCCCTGGCCGGGGCAGCCTCTTCACAGTCCTGTTCCCGGCGGCGGAAGAACAGAGCAGCACCACCGTCGACGTGCCGACGATCGCTGTCGAGACGTCCGGGCAGTCCATTGTCCTGGTGGTCGACGATGACGAGGCCGTGCGGCACGTCGCGCGCGATATGGTCGAGGCCCTGGGCTTCGATGTCCTGACCGCCAACGACGGTCTCGAGGGTCTCGAGATGTACCGCCAGCACGCCGACCAGATCGGCCTGGTGATTCTCGATCTGGCGATGCCGAAGATGAGCGGAGAGGAGGCCTTCCACGCCATTCGCGAGATCTCGCCCTCCGCCCGCGTCATCCTCGCCAGCGGCTACGACGAAGGCGAGAGCACACGCTTGTTCGCTGGCCAGGGGCTCTCGGGCTTTATCCAGAAGCCTTATCGCATGCTCAAGCTGAGGGAGAAGATCGAAGACGTCCTCGGGCCGGGGGCGGCAAGTGGGTGACTGGGAGCCAGTAGGTGACGAGGAGCCTTGGCCTGGACCGGAAACCTACTTCGCCTGGGCTGACTCGGTCAGTTGCTGTGTGTTATCATGCTGGTGGATGGTGATAACATGGTGAGGACGCAAATTTCGATCGACGAAGGCCTCTACCGACGCGCCAGGACTCTTGCGAAGAGTCGCGGTATTTCTTTCGCCGAGTTGTGCCGTCGAAGTCTGGAGCAAACGATAGGCGGCGAACCGAGCGACCAGCCCTGGATGGCCTTCGCTGGCAGCCTCGAAGGCGACGAGGACGATAGCTCGAGTGTCGATCAGGTGGTCTATGGCCGCGAGATTCCATGAGCCGGCCTGACACCTTCCTCGATAGTGGTACCTTCATCGCCTTCTTGAATCGCCGGGACAGACATCACGAACAGGTTGTGGGCTTGTTCAGCGGGCCGAGACCGAGATGGTCGACTTCTGTCCTCGTCCGGTCAGAGGCCTATTCCTGGTTTCTTCACAAGTTCGGCGAGGAGGCGGCGCGATCGTTTCGATTCATGCTGGACAGCCTCGAGGGGCTGCAGATTTTTGACGCTGACGAATCCCACCATCTCGAGACATGCAAAGTTCTCGATCGTCTACGGGGTGCGAAGTTGACCTACGTCGATGCATCGAGCCTAGCCTTGATAGCTCGGTACGGCATCAAGCGAGTCTGGGCGACGGACCATCATCTTGGACTGACCGGAGCTGAAGTCCTGCCTCGATCATAGGATCGATCAGGTTGCGGCTCAGGCAGAAGTCCAGCGGTTCCGCTCAGTCGGCCAGCTTCAGCGCCACTTCTTCCAGGCTGTCACGGCTGCCCATCACGGTCACCAGATCGCCGCGTCGCAGGGTCGTATAACCGTGCGAGATCAGGTTGACGCCATCGCGCCGCACAGACAGCACCAAGGTGTCGAGCGGCAGGCTGACATCGCGCAGCGCGACGCCGTCGAGATCGGCACTCGAGACCTCGAGGTCGATCACGTCCTGAGCGGACTCGGCGTCGAGCACCATGGCGCCAACGGCGGGGGAGCGGACCAACTGATCGAGTAGGCTGACCACCGCCACGGCCGGGTCGACGACCGAGGCACCGAGGGCCTGGAAGCGCGGCCA
>JBCCGX010001038.1:0-3860 GCA_039029035.1 Acidobacteriota bacterium
GGAACAGGCCAGCCAGGAACTCGACCACCTCCTCGGTCTCTTCGCGGGCAAGTCGCGCTTCGGCGGCCTGGCGGTTGGCCCGCGCCGCCTCCAGGCTGCGCGCCACGAAGCCACCGGCGAGAGCGAAGAGCAGCAGGACGGAGAAGGTCACCGGCCCACGGTGGCGGCGCACTAGCTTGCGCAGCTGATAGCTCGCGGTGGGTGGCCCGGCGAGGACCGGCTCGTCCTTCAGGTGGCGGTCGACGTCGGCCGCCAGCTCGGAGACCCCGGGGTAGCGCTCGGCTGGCTCACGGGCGATGGCCCGCAGGACGATCCAATCCAGGTCGCCACGGATCCGGCGACCCCAGGTGCGTGCTTCGCTGCCGCGCTGGCTAGCGATAGTGTCGCGGCTCGACGGATCGAGGTTCAGCCACTGGCGGGTGGGGCTCTTGGGATCTTCCTCCGTCTTGCGTCGCCACTGCGAAAGGGGTGTCTCACCCTCGGCTTTGGCGAAGGGACGCTCGCCGATCAGCAGCTCGAGGAGCAGGACGCCCAGGCTGTAGACGTCGCCGCGGGTATCGGTTGGTGATCCGTCCGGCGACGACAGGGCCTCGGGGCTCAGGTAGGCCGGGGTGCCGAGGATGCGCTCACCCGTGTGCAGGGTGTTGTCGATCAGCGGCTGGTCGAGGGCCTTGGCGATGCCGAAGTCGATGATCTTGGGCACCGGCTTGCTGTCGATCTCGCTCACCAGGATGTTGGTCGGCTTGAGATCGCGGTGCAGGATGCCCTTTTGATGGGCGTGCTGGACGCCGGCGCAGACCGCCAGGAAGAGGCGCAGACGGGCTTCGAGACCGAGTTGGTGCTCGTCGCAGTAGGTGGTGATCGGCGGTCCGTCGACCAGCTCCATGGCGAAGTAGGGGTGCCCGTCGTCGGTGCTACCGGCCTCCAGCATCCTCGCGATGTTGGGGTGCGTCAGGCGGGCCATCGCCTGGCGCTCGGCAGCGAGGCGTAGCCGACCTTCGCTGCCCAGGGGCTGGTGGGCGACCTTGATCGCCACCTGGCGTGCCACCGGAGCGTGCTGCTCGGCGAGATAGACCGTGCCCATGCCGCCGCGGCCGAGGGTGCGCAAGACATGGAACGAGCCGATCGTCCGCTGGCCCGGGCCAGGTGTCGCCGTGTTCTCTGCCTGTGTCAGGCTTTCACCCTCGGCGCCTGCACCCGGATCGGAAGCCGAATCCTCGCTCTCGGCCGCCGGTACCCAGGCCGGGGTGGCGATGGCCTGTGCCTCGCTACTGGCGAGCACCAGATCGAGCACCTGCTCGAGCTTCGCCTCGTCGCCAGCGCACTGACCGATCAGAAATCGAGCCCGATCCGGGCCCGGGAGACGCAAAGCCTGGTCCACCAGCCCTTCGATCTCGCGCCACCGCTCCGGTGTCATGTCCATGGTGTTGCGATCATGTCCTTGGTGTTGGGATACAGTAACAGGTACGTCAATGACCGTGGTACGTCAAAGACAGCGGCAGGTAGGTCAATGACAGGGTCGTCAAAGACCGTCGAAAGAGGGCCACGGACGCGCTCGAAGCGTGGAGATGGGGCACTGGCGTGAGCACGCGAGAGACCGACGAGACCACCCTTCTGCTCCGCGCCTGGTCGGGAGGAGACCGAAATGCGGGCGAGGCCCTCTTCGCCCGCCTCTACGATGATCTGCGCGGTGTCGCCAGCCGCCGCGTGGCGGTGGAGCCCAAGGGGGCGTTCGACACCACGGTGCTGGTGCACGAAGCCTTCCTGCGGCTGATCGATCAGCACAGCGTCTCGTGGCAAGACCGGGCGCAGTTTTTCGCCGTTGCGGCGCGGGTGATGCGCCGCATCCTGGTCGACGAGGCGCGGGCTCGCGGCGCCGAGAAGCGCGGCGGCAAAGCCGAGATCGTCGACCTCGAGCGGCTCGGCGAAGTCGCCTTCGGTGATCGCGCCGGCGAGCTGCTGGTGCTCGACGAATGCCTCGACGATCTGGCGCGCCTGGATCCCGACAAAGCACGCCTGGTGGAGTTGCGCTTCTTTGCCGGCCTATCGCTGGAAGAGACGGCAGAGGTCCTGGGTTCGTCGCGCGCCACCGTGATCCGCCAATGGCGCCTCACCAAAGGCTGGCTGCTGCGCCAGCTGCAGGCCAGCTGAACGCTCGGTTCCAAGTTTCTTTTTTGGATTTGATCCGGTCTGCGCCGCGATTGCGCGTCTGGTGCCGATTCAGCCCATCGCACCCACTGAGCCCGGGCGCGCGGGGCGATTTTGACGCCAACTGAAATCGGCCAGGCCTTGGCGACACAGTGTGCACGGGGCTACGCCGTAAACGGGGGCTTCGCCGCAATCGGGGCTTCGCCGCGAACGGCGAACTTTGTTGTCAACACAGGACCAAGCCAACACCGGACCCACAGGAGAGACATCGTGACCACGACCTATCTGGAGCAGGAAGCAGACGCCTCGGATCTCGGCCGGCGGGCCGCAAGCCTCAAATCGGCCCTGGCTGCCGTGGTATGCCTGTTCATCGCAGTGCAGGCCTCGGCGCAAGAGATCTCGACACGTGCCTTGGAGCAGATCGCCGCCCTGGTGCAAGCCAAGCAGGCGCGGACACCGTTTCAGCAAAAGATCGACTCACGGCTGCTCTACGAGCTCGAGGAACGGCGCGGCGGTGAGTTGCTGCAAGATCTGCCGCAATTGCAAGTCACGCGGCACGCTGACGCCGCCGGCCGGGTGCTCCTCGACCTCGATGCGACGGTCGATGACGTGCTCCTGGGGCGGATCGAGGCCCTCGGCGGTACGGTGCAATCGGCCTTCCCGCGCTGGCAGGCGGTGCGGGCGATCCTGCCGATCGATCGGATCGAAGAGCTCGCCGCTCTGCAGCAGGTGCGCACCCTGCGCCCGGCCGACGTCTACATGACCCAGGTCACGACCGAGGGGGACGTGGCCCACGCCGCTGACGTCGCTCGCGCCACCTTCAGCGTCGACGGCACCGGGGTCAAGGCGGGCGCAATGTCGGATAGCGTCGATGCCCTGCCCACCCTGCAGGGCTCCGGCGAGCTGCCAGCCAACGTCACCGTCCTGCCCGGGCAGTCGGGCAACCCCGGCACCAGCGAGGGCACGGCGCTGCTCGAGATCATGCACGACATGGCGCCGGGGGCCGAGCTGTTCTTCGCCACCGGCGGCGGCGGCCAGGCGCAGATGGCACAGAACATCCTCGATCTCGCCGCCGCCGGCTGCCGGGTGATCGTCGACGACGTGCTCTACTTCTCCGAGCCGGTCTTCCAAGACGGCATCATCGCCCAGGCGGTCGACGCCGTGGCGGCGGCCGGCGTGGCTTTCTACTCGGCCGCCGGCAACTCCGGCAACCTGCCCGCCGGCACCGCCGGGGTGTGGGAGGGCGATTACCTCGCCACGGCCCTGCCCGGTCCCTTGGCCGGCACCGGCCTCTCGGCGCACGACTTCGGCGGTGGACAGAACTCGAACGAGATCACCTTCGACTCGCCCTTCTTCTTCACCCTGCAGTGGTCCGATCCCAGCGATGCGGCGACCAACGACTACGACCTCTACCTACTCGACGCCGCCCTGGCCAACGTCATCGCCGCCTCGAACAACACCCAAAACGGTACCCAGGACCCCTTCGAGCTGATCGATTCGACCGCAACGGATGACCTGGGTAACCGACTGGTGGTGGTGCAGTTCGCCGGTGACGATCGCTTCCTACACCTCAACACCCACCGCGGCCAGCTGGCGGAGGCGACCGATGGCCAGATCTTCGGCCATCCCGCCGCCGAGGGGGCGATCGCGGTGGCGGCGGTCAACGTGGGGACGGCGGGTGGCGGCGTCTTCATCGGCGGTGCGGCTAACCC
>JBCCGX010001039.1:0-3852 GCA_039029035.1 Acidobacteriota bacterium
CCGCTGGTGACCCACCACGGGACGGAGAAGGCGAAGCGGGCCGGCCGGATGTATCTCGGTATCCTGATGGGGACGTCGATCGCCTTGCTGCTCCTGGCGCTGGTGTGGACCTACTTCCTGGCTGGCACCACCGAGTTCGAGCCTGGCGGCATCCTGGCGGGCAAAGCGAGTGACACGACCCTGATGGTGCTGCTCGCCCTCTACGCCTTCGGCACCGCCAAGGCGGCGTTGATGCCCTTCCACCGCTGGCTGCCGGCGGCGATGGTGGCACCCACTCCGGTGAGCGCCCTCTTGCACGCCGTGGCGGTGGTCAAGGCCGGCGTCTTCACGGTAATGAAGGTCCTGGTCTACGTCTTCGGCATCGATCTCCTGGCCGAGACCGGCGCCAGCGTCTGGCTTGCCTGGGTGGCCGCTTTCACCCTGCTCAGCGCCTCGATCACCGCCTTGACGAAGAACAACCTGAAGGCTCGGCTGGCCTATTCGACGGTCAGTCAGCTGGCCTACATCGTGCTCGGTGCGGCCATGGCCCACTCGCTCGGCGTGATCGGCGGCTCGATGCACATCGCCATGCACGCGATGGGCAAGATCACTCTCTTCTTCTGCGCCGGGGCGATCTACGTCGGCGCCCACAAGACCGAGATCAGCGACATGGACGGCCTCGGCCGGCGCATGCCGTGGACCTTCTTCGCCTTCCTGCTGGGCTCGCTCTCGGTGATCGGCGTGCCTCCCATGGGCGGCTCGTGGAGCAAGTGGTACCTGGCCCTGGGCGCTGCCGAGGCGAACCATATGTTTCTGATCGCGGTCTTGATGCTCAGCTCGCTTTTGTCGATCGGCTATCTGATGCCGGTGGTCGGGCGCGGATTTTTCGCTCAGCCGGCTGAAGCGGCCTCGCACGATTCCGAGGTGCACGAGCCGCTCCTCTGCGTCGTGCCGCCGGTGCTGACCGGCCTGGGCTGTGTGCTGCTGTTCTTCTATGCTGAAAGCATCTACCAGCTGCTGAACGGAATGATCGGACCATGAGCGACGAACACCGTCTCACCGACGAGCACCGGTCGGAGGATCCTCCGGCGGAGAAGCAGCACCTCTTCGACGACCCGCGCAACGTCCAGCGGGTGATCTACGCCCTCTACACCGTCTGCGGGCTGCTGCTGGCGATCGACCTGCTGGACCTCTTCGGCGTGCTCTACCACAAGCACGTCTATCACGACTTCGAGCATTGGTTCGGCTTCTACGGTTTCTTCGGCTTCTTCCTGAGCTGCGCCCTGGTGCTGGTGGCCAAGGCGATGCGCAAACCTTTGAAGCGCGACGAGGACTACTATGATCGATAGCCTGCCCCCCGGAGTGCTGTTGATCGTCGGCGCGTTGGTCTTCCCGGCCCTGCGCGGCCGGGTGCAGCAGGCCTGGCTCGTGCTTCTGCCGGTGGCCAGCTTCCTGCACCTGCTGTCGCTGGGCGACGGCACGGTGCGCCAGCTCGAGCTCTTCGACTACACGCTCACCCCGGTGCGGGTCGACGCCCTGAGCCTGGTGTGGGGCTACGTCTTCCACCTGGCGGCGTTTCTCTCCGCCATCTACGCCCTGCACGTCAAAGACCGCTGGCAGCACACGGCGGCGATGACCTACGCCGGCAGTGCCATCGGGGGTGTCTTCGCTGGCGACCTGATCACGCTCTTCATCTACTGGGAGCTCACCGCCATCACCTCGGTGTTCTTGATCTGGGCGCGACCGGATCACCTGCAGGGCCGCGCTCGCGACGAGCAGATCGAGCGCTCGTACCACGCCGGCATGCGCTACCTGTTGATCCAGGTGGGCTCGGGCGTGATCTTGCTGGCCGGCATCATCTTGCGGGTCCGGAGCGGCGGCTCGTTGGAGTTCTCCCATCTCGGCCTGGTCGATGTTGCCACCGGGCTGATCTTCATTGCCTTCGGCATCAAGGCGGCCTTTCCGCTGCTGCACAGCTGGCTCGAGGATGCCTACCCGGAAGCCACCGTCACCGGCACTGTCTTCCTCTCCGCCTTCACCACCAAGATGGCGATCTACGCTCTGGCGCGAGGCTTCGCCGGCACCGAGATCCTGATCTACATCGGCGCGGCGATGACCGCCTTCCCGATCTTCTTCGCCGTGATCGTCAACGACCTGCGGCGGGTGTTGACCTACAGCCTCAACAACCAGCTGGGCTTCATGGTTTGCGGCGTAGGCCTGGGTACCGAGATGGCGCTCAACGGCACCGCGGCCCACGCCTTCGCCCACATCCTCTACAAGGCGCTGCTCTTCATGTCGATGGGCGCGGTGCTCTACCGCACCGGCACGGCCAAGGGCTCGGAGCTCGGCGGGCTCTATAAATCGATGCCCTGGACGACCGGCTTTTGCATCGTCGGCGCGGCCTCGATCTCGGCTTTCCCTCTGACTAGCGGCTTCATCTCCAAGTCGCTGGTGCTGAGCTCCGCCGCCAAGGAGCACTACGTCCTGGTCTACTTGGTGCTGCTCTTCGCTTCCGCCGGCGTCTTCCATCACTCCGGCATCAAGATCCCCTACTTCGCCTTCTTCGCCCACGACTCCGGCCGGCGGGTCAAAGAGGCACCCCTGCATATGCTGATCGCCATGGGTGGCGCCGCGGCGCTCTGCCTGGGGATCGGCATCTTCCCCGGGGCCCTCTACTCGATTCTGCCCTTCACCGTCGACTACGAGCCCTACACCGCGAGCCACGTCGTCACCCAGTTGCAATTGCTGATCTTCTCGGCCCTGGCCTTCACCGTTCTCAACCTCAAAGGCCTCTATCCGCCGGAGCAACGCTCGGTAGTCCTCGACTTCGATTGGACCTACCGCAAGGCATTGCCCCGTGCGATGGGCGCCCTGGCCCGTGCCGGCGGCAGCCTTCAGACCTGGGTGGAAGGCGCCATCACCGGGGCCCTCACCAACACCCAGCACAGCCTCGCCCGGCTCTACGGGCCGCGCGGCATCTTCGCCCGCAACTGGACGACCGGCAGCATCGCCCTCCGGGCCGCGCTGATGCTGGGCGGGTATCTGCTGTTCTATCTCTTCTACTGACGGGCTTGGGCTTCGGACACGGTGTGCAAAGACAAATCACGGGCACACCTCCTTTGACCGTGACAAACAGCTGCAAATCGCGAAAACAAGGCCTGTGATCAGGATTTGTAAAAACAAATCGCGAGCACACCTGCTTCGACCGCGACATGTGGCGCCAAATCGTGAAAAGAGCGCTTGCGAGCGGGATTTGCAGAAACAATTCACGAGCCAAAGACCTTTGGCCGTGGCATGCGGCGCCAAATCGCGAGAACGCCGGCTTCGGGCGGGATTCGGGAGAACACATCGTGAGGCCGGCGGCTTGGCCCGGCTCGTTTGAAGCTTCGGGCATTCCGAGGCTACTCTTCGTGGTCCCGGGCGGACCCAAGGACGACCGCCCCGGGGTTGATTCATCGCGCCTACCCTGCGATCCTGTGCTGCCAACTCGCCCTGGAGGATTTCACCATGCACCGCCGCCTTATCTATCTTGCTCTCGTCACCCCGCTCCTGCTTTGGGGCTGCAACCCGGCTTCCGAGACTGTTCTACCGAGCCCCCAGGAACCGGTGGAGATGACGGAGCCCATCTTCACCGCCGAGCAGATCCGCGACGAATGGATCACCGGCCTGACGCTGGTGATGAAGACCGACACGCCGAGTAGCGGCGCCTTCGAACGCTGGACGGTGCTCAGGACGGATGAGACCGGCGCCGAGATCGAGTTCCTGCAGGTCGATGAGCAGGGCAATCCGGCGGGGCCGCCGCGGCGCGTGCCCATGACGTGGGGGGCTCTGCAGAGCCATGGCTCGTTCCCCAAAGCCATCACGACGCGCGAA
>JBCCGX010001040.1:0-3850 GCA_039029035.1 Acidobacteriota bacterium
ACCGGGCTCGGCGTGCCACAGAGGCAGGTCGTCGGTTGCTGACAGAAGACCACCGGACTCGGCGTGCCGCAGAGACAGGTCGTCGGCTGCTGACAGAAGACCACCGGACTCGGCGTGCCACAGAAGCAATGCGGCGTTTGGCATTGGGCCGCGGTTTGGCATTGGACGACCGGACTGGGGCAGCCACAGGCGCAGGTCACCGGCGTCTGGCATTGGACGACCGGGCTAGGACATCCGCAGAAACAGGTCACTGGCGTCTGGCATTGGGCCGCGGTCTGGCATTGGACGACCGGGCTGGGACAGCCACAGAAACAGGTCACCGCGGCTTGGGTTTGGGCCGCTTGGCATTGGACGACCGGGCTGGGACAGCCGCAGAAACAGGTCACTGCTGCTTGGGCTTGGGCCGCTTGGCATTGGACCACCGGGCTGGGCGTGCCGCAAGCGCAGGTGACCGGTCCTTGGCAAGCGACGACCGGGCTAGGTGTGGCGCAGTCGCAGGTGACCGGCCCTTGGCAGAAGACCACCGGGCTGGGTGTGGAGCAAACGCAATGTCCCGCCGACTGGCACAGAACGACCGGACTGGGTGTGGCACAGTCGCAGGTCGGCGGCTGTTGGCAGTCGGTCACCGGGCTGGGTGTGGCGCAGTCGCAGGTCGGCGGCTGCTGGCAGTCGGTCACCGGGCTAGGTGTGGCGCAGTCGCAGACCGGTCCCTGGCCGTGGATCGGACTTGGCGTCGCACAATCGCAGACCGGCGGCGGCTGGGTGGGGACGCCGCAGAAGCAAACGACCCCAGGGCCGCCATGCTGTTTCAAAGCGTCGATCTCGCTGCGTAGCTGGGTCACCTCCTGGTGAAGGCTCTCCAACGTGACGTCCAGAGCCTTGGGCTCCTTCGGAGGACTCGGATCAGATTTCGCCATACGCGGACTCCTTTTGGATCCCATCGCCCGCGAAGCTAGCTAGAGGCCTCGATCTCTCGAGGCTACCGCTCCCTTGATTTATGTATATATTATCTAATCGATCTGACTGTTAAGGCAAGACGCATCTAACGCAAAAGAAAGTCGATCTTGCGCCTCAACCACTTTAATCTGTTGCCTTACCTGCTGGGCCGCTCTTGGCTCGACGCGACAACCGTCGTGGCGGGCGATGCGGTTGTCATCGAGCGGCGGCTACGGCATACGAGCTTCGTCGTCGAGCAGCGGTCCGGCGACGGGGTCTTTGTCAAGCAGTTGCACGATCCCCACCCCAACGCGGCGGCTAGCCTACGGCGGGAAGCCGCCTTCTACCGCGCCGTCGCGACCGGGCGACTGGCCCAGCTCGCTGGATTTGTTCCTACTTTCGTCGGCTATGACGAGCACGAGCATATCCTGGCGTTAGCCCTGGTCGATGGGGTTTCGGCGCAGGACCGCGCCGTCTCCGGCCGACCGTTGAATGCGGTGGAGGCAGCCGCCCTCGGCACCGCCTTGGCGGCGACCCACGCCGTTGCGGCCGCCACCGCCCGTGCCGCGGCACCGGGCGCGCTCGACGAAACGGTGCCCTGGGCTTTCCACTTGGCGCAGTTTCTGGCCGGTAGCTCCCAGCCTCTCCCGGGCGCCGGTGCCAGCTTTATCGGCGTACTGCGCTCCCATCCGCAGCTGATCGATTGGCTCGGCCAGGTGGCGGCCTGGTGGCGCCACGGGACGCTCATCCATGGCGATCTCAAATGGGAGAACGTCCTGCTCCCTAACGCTTCCAGCGCGGCCGAAGCGTCGAATCCCGGCAACCAAGGCAGGGTACGCCTGATTGACTGGGAGTTGGCGGCGGTGGGGGATCCGGCCTGGGACCTGGCGACCTTGGTGCAGGCCCCGCTGGTGCGCAGCGCCCTGGTGCTCGGGCAGGCGCGCGCCTTGGATCGGTCAGACCTCACGCCGCACCGTGAGGCACTGCGCGCCCTTGTCGGCGCCTGGGTGACAGCGACGCGACCCCACGACCCAGGGCAAGAGTACCAACGCCTCTTGAGCTACACCGCGGTTCGGCTGGTCTACTCGGCCTACGAGCATGCGGCCGTTTCGCCGCAGATCCACCCGGCCATCCTCGCCATGGTCGCCACAGCGTGGCAGATGCTGCGTGATCGGCACTTTGCCGATGCCCTGCTGGGATTCGCGTCATGAGCGATCCCGGGTTACCAGCCACCGGATTGCCAGGCACCAGCCGTTCGGTGTTGCACCCCGAACGTCTGCAGCGGGTGCTCGACGCCCTACGCATCCTGTCGCCGACCGCCTTCGCGCTGGGCGACGAAGAGCCGATCGATCTGGCGGCGCGCCACATCGTGGCCAGCGGCGCCGCGTCCGGAGATACGTTCGCGGCGATTCTGCAGGGCCACCTCTACAACATGGCCTACGTCCGCCAATGGCCCGATGGCGACCCGCCCCTGGATGCCAACTGGACGCCGCCACCCGATGCCGCCCTCATGACTCGTTTGGCGGCGCTGCGACCGGAGCGTCTTTTCGATGGCGGCTGGCAGGTGCGCTCGGTGCGGCCGGACGGTGGCGCTGTCCTCGACAAGAACGGTTGGACCCGGTCGGCGGAAGCCGGTCGCTGGGGCTACGGCGACAAAGGCCACGCCTGGGTCGAGGTGCCAGGGTTACATCCCGATGCCGCCTCGACCTTCGCCTTCCTCCGCGGCCGTACGGCCGGCGATGGCGACGATCAGGGCAACCTCTTTCGCGTCTACCTCCACACCCGCCCGGGCTGTGCCGCCGATGTTCTCGAAGCCGTGGTGAGCACCCTCGATGCTCAGTGTCTGCCCTTCACCCTCAAGACGCTGATGGCGCCGGCCAGCGCGGCGCGAGCCGACGCCACCGTGCTCTACCTCTCGCGGCGCTACCAGCGAGCGGCTCTGACCTGTCTCGGACGATTGCCCGAGGCCCTGCTCGAGCAGTTGGGGCACGCCACGCCGCTCTTTGCCTTGCCTCTGCGGCCCGGCCTGTCGGTGGCGGAGGATCCACCCACCGGTGAGAGCTTCGGCATGCACCGGCTGCGGTTGGTGGTCCGTGCCGTTTTGAAGCTCTGGCGCCAAGGGATCCAGGATGGAGCCGCCCGTCGCGACGCAGTGGAGAAGGGCTTCGCCGCCGCAGGGTTACGCTTCGACACACCCCATCTCGGCCCGGGCAGCACGGTAGCCTACGAGCTCTACCCGGAGCGCGCCGGGCCGGAGCCGACCTCGGACCCGGCGAGCGTCGACCCCCTCGACATAGACCTCTCCGCTACAGACCCTCCCCGCACTACAGAACCCGACGGCGAAGACCTCGAGGTGGCCGCCCGCATCGGCGCCCGCCTGTGCCGCGATGCGTTATGGCACGCCGGCCGCTGCACCTGGCAAGGCTGGGCCATGATGCAGCGCGGAGCGGACGACCAGTTCGTCTGGCGTAGCCTGGGCCCGGACCTCTACCGTGGCACGGCCGGTATCTGCCTCTTTCTCGCCCGCTTGCACGCCGCCACCGGCGAGCCCGGGCTGCGCGAGACCGTGGCCGGAGGGATGGCCCAGGCTTTGGCCGGCCAGGATCGTCTGGAGCCCGACGTCCGCATCGGCCTGCACACCGGGCTGGCCGGCATCGGCCACGCGGCGATCGAATGCGGCACGTTGCTCGAACGGCAGGACCTGATCGACGACGGCCTCGATGCCCTCGAGCTGATCGGCGGAGCCGACCTCCGGCCGGCCATGTTCGATGTCGTTTCGGGCGCCGCCGGCTGCCTGGCGGTGCTGCTGGCCGCCGCCGCGCGCTACCAGCGACCGCGGTTGCTGGAGATCGCCCTGCGACTGGGTGACTTTCTGGTCGAGCAAGCCAGGCCGATGGACGGTGGAGTGGCGTGG
>JBCCGX010001041.1:0-3843 GCA_039029035.1 Acidobacteriota bacterium
CACGGCGTAGCGGAATGCAGCGTAGCGAAATCCAGCGCAGCGCAACACAGTGTAGCGGACGCGATGGCGAGTCGGCGGGTGCATCGGTTATCTCCTTCGAAGTCCTCGACATAGGCGATGATACCCAGCGGGCCAGGGCGTGCGATACCTGGTTCCGAGACCTCCGGCAGCCCGCGGACGGCAGCTGCGTTAGAATCCTCGCACCATGAGTCAATCCGATCTCGCCATGCTCATCGGCCGTTTGGCCGTGCACTACGAGCTGCTGTCGAAGGAGCAGGTCGCGGAGGCGATGCGGCGCTGGCGAGCGGAGGCACCGGGGCAGGATCTAGGTGCTTTCATGGTAGAGCAGGGCTATCTGACGGCCGAGATCCACGTCAAGCTCGAGCGCGCCAAGGCGCAGTACCTGAGTCGCCAGGCCGATCCGGCGGCAGCTGAGGCTGAGACGCAGGCGGTTGATCATCAGCCTTCTGCGCTGGAGTCGGCCGCTTCGCAAGCCGCAACTGCCGAAAGTGGGAGCAACGAAACCTGGAAGCTACGTTTTGGCCCCCAGACGACTCTCGACGAGCTGCTGCGGCAGACGCAGGCGATCGGTGCCAGCGATTTCCATCTACACAGCGGCGCGCCGTTGAAGGTTCGTCTCCACGGGGCTCTCGAAACCGCGTCGGAGGTGGTCGAACGCGCCCGCGCCGAGGAGCTGATCTACGGTCTGATCAACGATGAGCAACGGGAGCTTCTGGACGAGGAGCGGCAACTCGATTTTTCTTACGAGATTCCTAGTGTCGGGCGCTTTCGTGCCAACGCCTACTGGCAGCAGCGTGGCCTCGACGCCGCCTTCCGCGCCATCCCTCCCGAGCCGCCAACTCTGAACGACCTGGGGCTTCCCGAGTCCCTGGCGGAGCTGACGAGCTTCCATCAAGGTATCGTGCTGTTGACCGGACCGGCCGGCTGCGGCAAGTCCTCGACGATGGCAGCCTTGGTGCGTCTGATCAACGAGCACCGCCCGGATCACATCATAACGGTCGAAGATCCGATCGAGTATGTGCATCAATCGGATTGCTGTGTGGTCAACCAAAGGGAAGTCGGCCCGCACACCGAATCGTTTGCCCGCGCGCTGCGTGCCGCGCTGCGCGAAGATCCGGATGTGATCGTCATCGGTGAGCTTCGCGACCTCGAGACCGTCTCCCTCGCCTTGACCGCCGCTGAGACCGGTCACTTGGTGCTTGCCACCCTGCACACGTCCAACGCCATCCGCACCGTCAATCGGATTCTGGGCGTCTTCCCACCCGATCAACAGGCGCAGATCCGCATGATGTTCTCTGAGTCCTTGCGGGCCATCGTGTCCCAGCGTCTGGTACCGAAGGCCGATGGCACCGGTCGCGCCGCAGCGATCGAGATTCTGATGAACACCAAGGCGGTGGGCAACCTGATCCGCGAGCAGAAGACGTTCCAGCTGCATTCGATCATGCAGACCGGTGGGCAGTACGGCATGTGCTTGCTCGACCATTCCTTGGCTGACATGGTCAAGCGCCGGATCATTTCGAAGGAAGCGGCGCAGGTCGACGCCGAGAAGCCGGAGAGTTTCAAGTAAGGGAGGGCGTCGATTGGCCAGGATTCACCAGCTCTTCAGTCACTTGAAAGACATCGGCGGCTCAGACCTGCACCTGGCGACGCCGCTGGCGCCGCGTATCCGCGTGCACGGTGAGCTCGAAGACGTCGAGGGGTGGGAGCCGCTGACCCAAGAGGCTCTGCGTGAGATGTTGCGTGAGATCACCTCGCCGGAGCAATGGGAGTCCTACGAGAGCTGTGGCGACCTCGACTTCGCCTACGGCCTGGAAGGAGTGGCGCGTTTTCGCGCCAACTACCTGCGGCAGGAAAACGGCGCTGCGGCAGTCTTTCGCATCATCCCGGAGAAGATCCTCACCTTGGATCAACTCGGCCTGCCCGAAGCGATCGAGCGGCTGGCGCACACCCGCCAAGGTTTGGTACTGGTCACCGGCCCGACCGGCTCGGGCAAGTCGACGACCCTGGCGGCAATCATCGATCGGATCAATAAGACCTACGAGAAGCACATCGTGACGATCGAGGATCCGGTCGAGTTCGTGCATCAGAACCGGAGTTGCGTTCTGTCCCAGCGCGAAGTCGGCACCGATACGCCGAGCTTCGCTGCGGCGCTCAAGGTTGCGGTGCGCCAGGATGCCGATGTCGTGCTGGTCGGTGAGATGCGCGATCTAGAGACGATCTCCTTGGCGATTACTGCCGCTGAGATGGGTACCCTGGTGTTCGGCACCCTGCACACCAATTCCGCTGCCAAGACCATTGATCGTTTGATCGATGCCTTCCCAGCGGAAGAACAGAGTCAGATCCGAACCACCCTGGCCGAGTCGATCGTCGGCATCGTCTCGCAGCTTCTGCTGCCGACGGCCGACGGCAAGGGGCGTTGCGCCGTGCATGAAATCCTGCTGAAGACTTCGGGGCTGGCCAACATCATCCGCGAAGGCAACACACCGATGCTGCAGTCCATCATTCAAGGCGGGCGCAGCAAGGGGATGTGCATGATGGACGATTCGTTGGCCGAACAAGTGGAAGCGGGCAAGATTACCGCCCAAGCCGCCTACTTGAAGGCGCAAGACAAGGCGCGCTTCGAGGCGCTGATGAAAGAAGAACAGGAAGAGGAACAGGCTCAATGAACGCAAGAACGAACCACCGTCTCGTCGCCCCGGTCGCCGCGACTGCCCTGGCATTTACCCTGGCCTGTCAGCCAGCCGAAGAGTCTAGCTCCGGATCTGCGGACCAGGCGGAGGCGCCCCCGAGCGTCAGCGAGCAGCTCTTGGCCAAGTACACGACCTTCCGCTTGACCACCGACCTGAGCCACTTGAGCGACGCCGAGCGCCAAATGATCCCTCTCTTGATCGATGCGGCCAAGGCGATGGACGAGGGCTTCTGGCGCCAAGCCTACGGCGACAAGCAAGCTTTGCTGGGGTCGGTGGCCGACGAAGGACTGCAGCGCTTCGTGGAGATCAACTACGGACCCTGGGATCGCCTGGCGAACAACGAGCCCTTCATCGACGGCGCCGGGGCGAAGCCCAAAGGGGCCAACTTCTATCCCCAGGACATGACACGCGAAGAATTCGAAGCGGCGGTGGGCGAGAAGCCCGAACTGCGCAGCCTCTACACCGTCGTCGAGCGTGACGACGAAGGCCAGCTCCAGGCGGTACCCTACAGCCAGGCCTACGCCGATCTCTACCAGGCCGCGGCGGACAAGCTACGCGCCGCGGCCGAGCTGGCCGAAGATCCCGGGCTGCGCAAGTACCTCACTTTGCGTGCCGAGGCGCTGCTGTCAGACGAGTACTTCGACAGCGATCTGGCCTGGATGGATATGAAGAACAACACCATTGACGTGGTGATCGGACCGATCGAGAACTACGAAGATGCGCTGTTCAACTACAAGACGGCCAACGAGGCCTACGTGCTGATCAAGGATCAAGCCTGGAGCGAGAAGCTGCAGAAGTACGCTGCCATGCTGCCGGATCTGCAGACCGGCCTGCCGGTCCCTGATGAGTACAAGAAGGAAACGCCTGGGACCGACTCGGACCTCGGGGCCTATGACGTCGTCTACTACGCTGGCGACTGCAACGCCGGCTCGAAGACCATTGCCATCAACCTGCCCAATGACGAGAAGGTGCAACTGCAGAAGGGTAGCCGCCGTCTCCAGCTGAAGAACGCGATGCGGGCCAAGTTCGACAAGATCCTGCTTCCGATTGCCGACGTTTTGATCGCCCCCGAGCAGCGCGACAAGATCAAGTTCGATGCCTTCTTCGAGAACACGATGTTCCACGAGGTGGC
>JBCCGX010001042.1:0-3842 GCA_039029035.1 Acidobacteriota bacterium
AACAGGTGTGCTCCGAGCTGCATTCCAGCCGGGCGAAGCCCTTTGCCGCCGACCTATCGGATCCACAAGCCGCAGCGCAGCTGGTGCGAGCTGTGGTGGAGCAGTGCGATGGGCTCACCGGGCTGGTCAACAACGCCGGTGGCGGCCGTGCGGTCGCTTTCCGTGGCCTCGATCTGGAGAGCTGGCGGGCCACCCAGAGCCTCAATCTGGAAGCCGCGTTCGTCGCTTGTCAGGCAGCCTACCCAACGATGCGGCGTGCCCGCGGGGGCAGCATCGTCAATATGGCGTCACTGGCGGCGCACGGCCCGGGGCGTTGGATGGGGGCGGACTACGCCGCTGCCAAGGCCGGCCTCGTCAGCCTGACCCGCAGCTTGGCTCTGGAGGCCGCTCGTTTCGGTATCCGCTGTAACGCCGTGTCGCCCGGCTTCATCGAAACCGACATGACCGCTGCCTTGGGTGACGACAATCGCAAGAAACTGGGAGTCCCCTTGCGGCGCCTCGGCGCGCCGGAAGAGGTTGCGCGGGTTGTCGCCTTTCTGATCTCGGCGGAATCGTCCTATATGACCGGCCAGGTGCTGCACATCGATGGCGGTCTCTTCATGCAGGGTTGAGCGATGGCAGACCGTCGTCGGGTAGTGATCACAGGTCTCGGGATGGCGAGCGCCATCGGCGTCACCGAGGCCGATTTCTGGGCCAACCTCATGGCCGGGCGGAGCGGCATCGATCGGCTAACGGCCCTGGATACGACCGACTACCGGGTCGACATCGGCGCCGAGGCCGACGCCGCTGCGGTGAAGGCCGGCCTGCAGCGCCTCGGCAGGCGCGCGATCGACCGCGCTCTCGATCTGGCGATGATCGCCGGTTCCGATGCGTTGCAGCAGGCAGGTTTGGTGAGTGAGCCACCCTACGAGCCGCAAGATGTCGCCGTCATCTTCGGTACCGGGGTGGGCTCTGCTCAGAGTCATCACACCGCCTTCACCGCCTTCGCCAAAAAGGGCCCGCGGGGCCTGCGGCCGACGACGGTGCCGCGCTGCATGTACAACGCTATCTCCTCCGGGCTGTCGATCCATTTTCGGCTCACCGGGGCCAACTACATGGTGGTTTCGGCCTGCACCTCGTCGACCAACGCGATCGGGGCTGCCTTTCGTCAGGTGCGAGACGGCTATGCCGAAACCGTGCTCTGTGGCGGCGCGGAAGGCTTCTTCGATCCCTTCTTCTACGGCGTTTGGAACAATCTCGGGGTGCTCTCCACCCATGCGGAGCCGAAGAAGGCCTGTCGCCCGTTCGACGCCGACCGAGATGGCTGCGTGCTCGGCGAAGGGGCCGCGGCGCTGGTCGTCGAATCTCTCGACCGGGCGCGCGCCCGCGGCGCTCGCATCCGTGGAGAGATCGTAGGCTACGGCGAAACGTCCGACGCCGCACACCGCACCCAGCCAAGCGCCGACGGGCAGGCTCAGGCCATGCGCCGGGCGCTCGAGGATGCACGGGTCGATCCGGCCGAGCTGGGCGCCGTCAACGCCCACGGCACCGCCACCCGAGCAAACGATCTGACCGAGAGCCAGTCCATCCGCCAGGTGCTCGGCAAAGCCGTCGACGACGTCTCTGTTGTGGCGAACAAATCCTATTTCGGCCATACTCTGGGCGCCTCCGGGGCGCTCGAAACCATCGTCGCCCTGCTCGGCCTGGAAGCGGGTGTTCTGCCGCCCAACCTCAATCTGGAACGACCCGATCCGGAGTGCCAGGTGATGCTGGTCGGCAGCGAGCCGCGGCAGGTCGACTCGCCCCTGGTGATGAAAAATAGCTTCGGTTTCGGCGGCGGCAACGGCGTGCTGGTGCTCCGCCGCGCCGACTGAAGGAGACGGCATGAGCGACGAATCGATCATCAAGAGACTGCGCGACATCGTCCGCGAGAGCTCCACCGAAGATCGGGACTGGGACAAAGTGAATGCCGAGACGACGATCGAATCCCTGGGCTTCGACTCGCTCTCCATCCTCGATCTGCTGTACGACGTCGATCAGGAGTTCGATATCCATCTCGAAGCCGCTGAAGTCATGGAAACGCGGACGGTCGGAGATATCGCCGAGCTCCTGAAAAAGCGCGGAGCCTGACACCCTGCGCCATTTCGCCGAGTACGCGCTGCTGCGATCGACCTTCGCCGTGATCGACAGCCTGTCCGTGGGTGGCGCCACTCGAGTGGCGCGCGGTCTCGCCGACCTGTGGTGGCTGGCCGACTTTCCGCGCCGCAAGGTCGCGGTCGGCAACATTCTTGGGAGTGGGATCGAAACCGAGCCCAGCCGAGCGCGAGCCCTGAGCCGGCGCTCGGCCCATCACTTCGCCACGGTGGTCATCGAGTCTCTGAAATCGAGCGAGGCGCTCGACGAGGAGCGCTGGCGAGAGCATATCCGCCTCGACATCGCGGATGATGTCATGGCGGTGCTAGAGGATCCCGAGCAAGGCTTGATCATGGCGTCCGGCCACTTCGGCAGCTGGGAGATCGCGGCCCAATGGCTGTCGCGCTTCAAGCCCGTCGCCGGCATCACCCGGCCGATGAACAATCCGCGCGTCGAGGCCCTGATCCAGCAGCGCAAACCGCGCTACCGTTTCAATCCCATTCCCAAGTACGCTGCCGATCCTCGCCGATTCATCAAGGTCTTGAAGTCGGGTGAGATCCTCGCCTTGCTGACTGATCAGCACGCCCGCTCCCACGGGATGGAGGTGGAGTTCTTCGGCCGCGCGGCGGCGACCTACACCACCGCAGCCATGCTCCATCTCGTCACACGCACCCCGCTCTGTTTCGCCGCCTGCCGGCGTATCGGTCCGATGCGCTTCGAGCTCGTCACGTCACCGCTGATTGATCAAAAGCCCAGCGGAGACAAGAAGAAGGACGTCAAATCCATTCTCACCACCCTCAACGAGCATCTCGAAGCGATGATTCGGCAAGATCCGGATCAGTATCTCTGGGGTCATCGGCGCTGGCGCTGAAGCGTGACCGAGCCTTAGCCCCACTTCGGTGGCTCTTTGCCTTCCAGGTGGGCCGCCATGGTGGCGAAGAGGAACCGCCAGCCGGTCTCTTTGTCGGCCAACATCGACTCGGCCATCCGGCCGAAGCCAGACTCCGAGAAGCGTAGCTTCGTCCCGTCGCCGTCGGCTTCCAGGGCATAGCTGGAGTACCAGGCGTTGGGCCCGCCCCAGGCCGGCCCTTGAAAGCCCGACATCTCCAGCGTCTTGCCGGCGACGACATTGACCACCGTCGCCCAGAGCAATCCGTCGCCCGAGCCCCAGTCTTCCCACATACGGCCGCCGGGCCACGCCTCGAGCAGGAACCGGCGCTCGCTGGCATCGCTTCCGCCGCCGCAGAAGAACTCGCTCGGCCACCATTTGCCGATGTCTGACGTCAGGGCTTGCCAAACCTTGGACGGATCGGCGGCGATGCGCATTTCCAGATGTTGATCGGCGATGTGGGCTTGTTCCATGGTGCTCGGTGTTGCGGTCATCACGAGTCTCCTTCGGTTCGTTCGGTTGTATCGTTGGATTCGAGCTCTTCCTTGAGACGCAGCAGGCGGTCCGCCGGGACCTTCTCGAAGGGGCGGATCCAGCGTCGATAGATCGCCTGGATCGGTACCGTGTTCAGGTGATTGAACCGCTCGCGGCCGCGGCGCTCCACCAACACCAGCCCGGCGTCGACCAGCACCTTCAAGTGCTTCATCACGGCGAACCGCGTGACTGGAAACGCCGCCGCCAGCTCACCCGTGGTCCGTGGGCGCTCCCGCAGCAGGTCCAGGATCTGTCGACGCGTGGCATCTGCCATGGCTCGCCAGACGAGATCATCTTGTTTCGTCTC
>JBCCGX010001043.1:0-3831 GCA_039029035.1 Acidobacteriota bacterium
ACGACGATGCGGGGCGTAGGGGCGCCACAGGTTGGCAGCAGACACCGAGTGGCAGCAGACACCGGGTGGCAGCAGACAGCGGCCGGGCAGCCGGGCGAGCCGGCGGCCTCAGCCAGGCTCAGCGGGGTGCGGCCGGCAAGCCGCGCGGTTCGGTGGCAATCTTCTGTAGCAGCAGCTCGAGTCCTTTCTCGAGCTGCGGGTCGCGGCCGGCGAGGAGCGCCGACGGAGGATTCTCCACCTCGTAATCGGGCTCCACGCCGTGCCCCTCGATCACCCAACGACCGTCCGGATCGGTGGTGCCGGCCTCGGAGACACTGACCGAGCCACCATCGATCAACGGCCCACGGCCGTAGATACCAACCACGCCACCCCAGGACCGCTTACCGACCAACGGACCGAGTCCCGCCTGGCGAAAGACCCAGGCGAATTGATCGCCGTCCGACGCCGTGTCCTCGTCCAGGAGGCAAACCAGGTGGCCGGTGAAGACAGTACCGGGATAAGGATCCGGGTTCTCCTGATGGCGCTCGAAGTCGACCATCAGCAGCTCGCGCCGCAGACGATCGATGATCATTTGTGACACGTTGCCGCCGCCGTTCGAGCGCACGTCGATGATCAGCCCGTCCTTGCGGATCTGACTGTAGAACCCCTTGATCCACTCGCGCAGACCGCTGGCACCCATGTTCGGCAGGTGGATGTAGCCCACCTTGCCGTCACTCGCCTCGTGGACCCGGCGCCGGCTGCGCCGGGTCCAATCGAGGTAAATCAGATCATCCTCACTCGCGATCGGCTGCACCAGGAGAGAGCGGGCTCCGTCGTCGAGCATGGGTCGATCATTGAGGGTCAGCTCCAAGGGGCCGTTGCCGGCATGGCGCAACAGGCGGAAGGGGTTGTCGCCAGCGCCGAGCTCTTGGCCGGCGATGCGCAGAACATAGTCGCCGACCTCGGCATCGACGCCGATCTCGGTCAGCGGCGAGCGGTAGTTGTCCTCCGCGTTGTCACCGCGAAAGATCTTCGCCAGGCGGTAGCGCCCGGCCGCTTCGTCGAGCTCGAAGCGAGCGCCGAGCAGACCGGCCCGCGGTCGCTCCGGGGTGTCGAAATCACCGCCCTGGACGTAGGTGTGGGAGGTGCCGAGCTCGCCGATCATCTCGGCGATGACGTCGTTCAGATCGGTGCGGTGGGCGACATGCTCGAGCCACGGCTCGTATTGCTGGCGAATCGCCAGCCAGTCGACCCCGCCCATGTCCTCCAGGTAGAAGAAGTCGCGGAAACGCCGCCAGGCTTCGTGAAAGATCTGCCGCCACTGCTCCTGCGGCACCAGGTCGACGGCGAGGCCGGCGGTCGACACCGGCTTGGCGCTGTCGCCGCCTTGCGGTTTGACGTCGAGCAGCTTGAAGCCACCGTTCTGGCCCACCAACAGTTTCTTGCCATCGGCCGAGAGCGTCGCCCCTTGCATGCCTTCGACCAGGGTCGACATCTGCCGATCGTCGAAGGTCAACAGGCGGAGGCCAGGCGCTGTCTCGCTCTGTCGACCGTAGTAGCCGGCGCCACTGCGCAGGGCCAGTAAATGGCCGGCGCCAGCCGACAAGCCCAGATAGTTGTCGGCCGGCGCCGGAACTCGCGCCTTACGCTGGGCCAAACCTTCGAAGTCGATCGCGATCGGCGTCTCGTCTTGGTCGGCCTCGTCTGGGTCAGCCTCGTCGGCGCCCGAGTCCTTCTTCGACTTGCCCTTGGTCTCGGCGCCCAAGTCTTCCCCATCGGACGCCTCTTCGATCACCACCTCGTCGCTGCGCGGCGGGAAGGGATGGGCCACGTCGCGGCGCAGGGCCAGGGCGTAGAGCTGCACCTCTCGGTTGAGCACATAGTTGAACTCGAACGAGCCGAGCTGTGGCCGCCATTCCCGCGGGCTCAGGTAGAAGAGGTAGTCGCCCTTCGGCCCGAAGGTGGGAGAGAACTCGTGGAACTCTTCGTCGGTGATCTGACGTACCCGGTCTTCGGCCCGGCTCCAGAGGTAGAGCGAGCGGAAGCCGCTGGGCTGCGCCAAGGTGAACGCCAGGTGACCGGAGCGCGGTGACCAGCCGTAGGTCAGGCCGAAGGTTGCCGGATCGTCGGCGATCTGCCGCTTCTCACCGCTCGCCACCTCGACGATGTAGAGCCGCTGGCCCTCGTCGCGACAGGCGATGAGCTCGCCGTCCGGCGACCAGGCGAGGCCGTGCAGCCGGCCGCGGTGGCCGTCGGTGAGCTGCTCGGGCGCGCTCTTGCCGTCCTGGTCCACCAGCCAGATCTCTTCTTCGCCGTCCTGGTCCGAGACGAAGGCGATCCGCTGGCCATCCGGTGACCAGGCCGGCTCGCGGTCGTGGGCGCCGGAGGTGCGGGTCAGGTTGCGGCTCGGGCCATGCTCGATCGGCACGGTGAAGAGATCGCCGCGCGCCGCAAAGACGGCCCGTTTGCCCGTTGGGCTGAGGCCCATGCCGCGCACCTGGTTGGCCACCGAGACCCGCGCCGGCCGCCGCGCGATGCCGTCGTCGGGCACGTGGATGGCGACTCGCCGCGTCGCGCCGGAGGCCAGATCGAGCACCTGGAGCTCGCCGTTCAGTTCGTAGACGATCCGCCGGTTGGCCCGGTCGGCGCTCGGCCAGCGAATGTCCCACACCGTCTCGGTGGTCACCTGCCGGGTGGTACCGCTGGCGACGTCATAGGCGTAGAGGTTGTTCTTGTCATCGCGGTCGGAGGTGAAGTAGATCTCACCGCCGATCCACATCGGGTCACGGTCGGCGCGCGGATGGTCGCTCACCCGCACGGTGTCGTAGGTCTCGAGATCGAACAGGTAGAGCTCCTGAGCCCAGCCTCCCTCGTAGCGCTTCCAGTGGCGAAAGTCGCGCACCAGCGGTGAATAGACCACCCGCTGGCCATCGGGCGAGAAATCGCCGGCACCGGATTCGGGCATCGGCAACGCCGTCGGCAGGCCGCCTTGGGCCGAGACGGTGAACAGCTGGCTGTCGCCGACGTCCCAGCCGTCGCGCAGGGAGCGGAAGAGCACCGAATCGCCGTCCGGCGTCCAGCCGTAGACCTGGTTGTCGTAGCCCCAGCGCGGCGGCAGCGGGCCGGCCGCCGGGTAGAAGGTGAGCTGGCGCGGCACGCCGCCGGTCGACTCCACGACATAAACCTGCTCGTCGCCGTCGTATTGGCCGGTGAAGGCGATCCACCGGCCGTCGGGCGAGAACTTGGCGAAGACCTCCAGGCCGGGGTGGGCGGTCAGCCGTGTCGCCGCGCCGCCACTCGTCGACGCCGTCCACAAGTCGCCACCATAGGTGAACACCAGCCGCTCACCATGGATGTCGGGGAAGCGCAGCAGCTTGGTCTGCGCCTCCGCCGCCTCGCCCAAGGCGCCGCAACCCAGCGCCACCAACAGCCAACCGATCGATCGTCGTCCAAACATCGTGTCTCTCCTCGGGATCCACTCAGTGGCCGCGCGCGGGGACGAAGGCTTGCCCCCGTTTGGCGAGATGTCGTCCCCGCGCGATGGCCTCGTCTCATCTCAACCAAGAACAGGATAGGCCGGAGGCACGGTGTTGGGATTGTCAGAAAGCAACCCGATTGGACGCGATCAAACTTCGTGGGATGGGCCGATCCTCAAGCGGGTTGGATCCCGAGCCGGGCGCCGTCGACCGGGGGTCCTTCAGGGCTGATCCCGGCAGATTTTCGATCCGTTATCGTTGCTGCACAATTGTGCCCGGCCGATTAGCCATCGAACATCGAGGCTGCACAGTCGTGCAAGGACCCGCTAGCTGCGAAATCGCCGTGGCACAATTGTGCACGGCGGAGGCTCAGATC
>JBCCGX010001044.1:0-3827 GCA_039029035.1 Acidobacteriota bacterium
CGACTTCACCTCCTACGATTTCGAGCCGGTGCTCTCGGTCGTCGTCCGCGGCAGCGCCCCCGAGCGCGTGCTGCACGACCTGGCGGACGACCTGCGCGAAGCGCTGCGCGACATTCCCGGGGTCGACGACGTCGATATCTTCGGCGACCGCGAGCGCGCCATCCTGGTGGAGTGCGATCCGCACCGGCTCGAAGCCAACCGGCTCGACATCACCGATGTGGAAAACGCTCTGCGGCTCGCCAACCTCAACCTGCCGGCGGGGGTGATCAAGCTGGGCGAGGAGTTTCTCCTCCGCACACGCTCGGAGTTCGCCTCGGTGGCGGAGATCGAGACCGTCACCCTGCGCGCCGGTGCTGGCGGCAGTCGGGTGCGCCTCGGCGACGTGGCGACGGTCACCGATGGCTTCGCCGACCGCACCATCCAATCGCGCTATGACTTCGAGCCGTCGATCTCACTGACGATCACCAAGACCGAGGATGGCAACACGCTCGAGATCCGCCGTGGCGTCGACCAGGTGTTCGAGCGCTGGGCGGACCGGCTACCGGCAGGGGTCTCCCTGGCGGTGACCAACGATCAAAGCGAGCGCATCGGCGTCATCCTCGGGGTGCTGCAGTCGAACGCGGTGCTCGGCATGGTGTTGGTGGTGGTGGCCTTGATTGTCTTCGTCGGCTGGCAGGGAGGCCTGGTGGCGGCGCTCGGCATCCCGGTGACCTTCCTCATCGCCATCGCCTGCATGTACTGGACCGGCCAGTCACTCAACGGGTCGACCCTTTTCGGCCTCATCCTGGTGCTCGGCATGGTGGTCGACGATGCTGTGGTGGTGCTGGAGAATGCTTTCCGCCACCTGGAGCAGGGCAAAGATCGGGTGACGGCGGCGATCGACGGCGTGCAGCAGGTGATCTCGCCCGTCGTGGTGTCGACGCTCACCACCATGGGCGGCTTCTTGCCACTGGTTCTGATGCCCGGCACCACCGGCCGCTTCATGCGTATCGTGCCGATCGTCGTGTCGCTGGTGCTGGTGGCCTCGCTGATCGAATCGCTGTGGGTGCTGCCGAGTCATTTCGTCGACATCGTCCGCCGGCCGCGCAAGCGTCGCTCAGAGGCCGGCCAGCGTTGGTGGGAGCGCCTCTACCTGGCGGTGCTGGGCCGTTTCCTACGCGCGCGATACCTGGTGGTGGCGGTCTCCTTGGTACTGCTCGTCGGCTCGGCGCTGTTGATCCCGCTGATCGGCATCGACATTTTTGCCGACGAAGAAGTTCCGACGGTGCGTATCCACGTCACCCTGCCCGACGGTACCCGCCTCGAGCAGACCGACGGCGTGCTGGACGAGATCGCGCGGCTTGCCACGGCGCTACCGGCGGATGAGCTGGAGGGTGTGACGACCAACGCCGGCATTATCCAGGGGGACGAAGAGTGGCTCTTCGGCTCCCACCTGGGGCAGGTGCTGGTCGACCTGTCGGATGCGGACGACCGCGAGCGGACCCTCGACGAGATCATGAGCGGTCTGCGGCAGGACGCCTCGCGGGTCCCCGGGCCGGTGAAGCTGGAGCTGCTCAAGGTCAATCCCGGTCCGCCCCAAGAGGCGCCGGTCCAGCTGATGGTCAAGGGGCCGGATCTGCCGGCCATTGCCGATGCGGCGGGGCGCCTGGAGGACGAGCTGCGAGCGATGCCCGGAGTGGTCGACGTGCGCGACGACCTGGCGTTGGTCCAGCGCGAGCTCGATGTGGAGGTCGACCGCGAGGCAGCGGCGCGGCGTGGCTTGAACCCGACCCACATCGCCCGCGCCGTGCGTGCCGCCTTCGGCGGCTCGACCGCCACCACCTTTCGCGATGGCGACGAGGAGATCGATGTCCTGGTGCGCTACCCGGAAGACTTCCGGCGCAGCCTCGACAACATCCTGCGCATGCGCTTCGTCAACCCGGCGGGTGAGGTCGTGCCCTTCACCGAGGTGGCGCGTCTCGAAGAGCGCCGCGGCCCGGTGGCCATAAGGCGTCATGACCGCGACCGCCAGGTGACGATCAAGGCCGGCATCGAAGAAGACGTGACCGACATCGGCCGGGTCAATCGCGAGATCTTCAGCGTCTTCGAGCGCCTCAGCAGCGCGTACCCCGGCGTGGTCCTCGAGCCCGGTGGGCAGTTTCAGGAGTTCTTCGAGGCCTTCAACAGCCTGCTGGCACTGTTCTCCGTCGGCCTGCTGGTGAACTTCATGTTGATGGCCGGGCAATTCAAGAACTGGCTGCAGCCGTTGGCCATCATGGCCGTCGTACCGCTGGCGTTCATCGGCGCCATCATCGGCCTCTTGATCACCGGTGACCCGTTCTCCATCACCACCCTCTACGGCTTCGTTGCTCTCGCCGGGGTGGCGGTCAATGACTCCATCGTGCTGGTGGACTTCATCAATCAGGCGCGCCGCAAGGGCTACAGCAACCACGACTCGCTGCTCGAGGCTGGCCGTATCCGCCTGCGACCCATCCTCCTTACTTCGGTGACGACCATTCTCGGTCTGCTACCGATGGCGGTGGGCCTGGGCGGCACCTCTGACGTCTGGCAGCCCCTGGCCACCACCATCGCCTCCGGCCTGGCGGTGGCGACGGTGATCTCGCTCCTCCTCATCCCCTGCCTGCAAGCCATCCTCGACGACCTGCAACGCCTCGCCGGCCGCCTGCGGTACGGGTCCGGCGCTCCTGCCGAGCAGCACCCCTGACTGCGGTGATCTCGGAACATGTTCTACCGAGCGAGGAGCGGCGCTCGGATCCCAGAGGACGGCGCGGAGGCGTGTTGGAGCATGGCGCTGGCTGACCGCGCTGGCGCCAACGCTTGTTACAAGAACCTCGGGTGGTTGTCACAAGGTTGTAACAAGGCGCCATTAAGCTCCGGTAAAGGTCGCAGCCGGTCAACCGAAGCCACGTGGCCTGACTCTAAACGGCCCGTCCCTTGCGGCCTGTCTCAATGAGGAGAGTTATCCATGCAGAAGATCGTCTCCATCCTGGCCCTCGTCATCTCCGTCGCCCTGCTCGCCGCCTGCGGACGTCCCAGTGGTGAGGGGGAGGGCGGTCGCGCGCAGCGCACCCTGATCCAGAACAAAGGTTCCGACACCCTGGTCAACGTTGCCCAGGCGTGGGCCGAGGCCTACAAGGAGATCGACGCCAATGTCGCTGTGGCGGTGAGCGGCGGTGGTTCCGGTACCGGCATCTCGGCGCTGATCAACGGCACGGTGGACATCGCCAACGCCAGCCGCACCATGAAGGACAAAGAGAAGGAGCTGGCACGGGGGAACGGTGTCGAGCCGGTGGAGCACGTGGTGGGCTACGACGCGCTGGCGATCTATCTGCACCACGACAATCCGGCCGAATCGCTCTCTATCCCTCAGCTGGCCGGGATCTACGGCGAGGGCGGCACGACCGATACGTGGAGCCAGCTGGGCCTGACCGTTCCGGGGTGTGACAGCGACGAGATTGTCCGCGTCAGCCGCCAGAACAACTCCGGAACCTACGTCTACTTCCAGGAGGCCGTGCTCGGCAAGACCCGTGACTTTCGGTTGGGCTCGCGCGACATGCACGGCTCGAAGGACGTCGTCGACCTGGTGGAGAAGACCCCCTGCGCTATCGGCTACAGTGGCCTGGCCTACGCCACCGAGCATCTCAAGCTACCCTGTATCGCCACCGAGGACGGCGGTGACTGCGTCATACCCTCGACCGCCACCGCCATCGACGGCACCTATCCGATCGCCCCCAGCAGCCGCTCCACTTCGGAAGAAGTGCATCCATGCAGGAAACGGGGCCCTCTTCCAACTGCCCCAGCCATCACGAGACCAGCCTCCCAAGCAC
>JBCCGX010001045.1:0-3824 GCA_039029035.1 Acidobacteriota bacterium
CAACTCACTCTCGCCCGAGGTCATGGAGCGCATCGTCGACAAGTTTATCGGCGAGTTGCAAGTGCAGCTCCGCGCCAAGAAGGTCAAGATCGATCTCACCGACGCCGGCCGCAAGCTGCTCGCCGAGCTCGGCCACGATCCCGCCTTCGGCGCCCGCCCGCTGGCCCGGGTGATCGAGAACAAGATCAAGCGCTCGCTCACCGACGAGGTGCTCTTCGGAGCCCTCGAAGGCGGCGGCCGGGTGACCGTCGACGCTGAGAACGGCGAGATCGAGCTGCGTTATCCCGACGTGAACTGAGCCCGTTTCTCAGCGGTTGACCCGTTGACGATCCGCCGGATAGTCCCTCGATCCGGCTGACGACCCGAACGGCTTGATCCGAACGACCATCGTTCGGATCAAGCGAAACGCCGACCAGGCAGGGTCGGTGCGGGATCGCTACTCCCAGCGCAGAAACCAACGCGCCAGCGGCGCGAATGGCAGCCCGAAGAGACTGCCGCGGATCTCTCCCTCGCCGAGCTTGGACTTTCGCAGCAGGCCCTCCCAGAGCAGGAAAATGCCGAGGAGCAGGGCGCCGGCATCGGTGCCGTCGGCCAGGTCGCTGGTGAGCTGCCACAGGCTGCCGAGGAGGAAGAAGATGCCGAAAGCGGCTTCGAAGTTGGCCGTCCAGCGGGTCCACTTGAGAGGATCGTAGTTGTAGATCCGGCCCAGGCGATTCTGCAAGCCTAGGTCGAGGAGGCCCCAGAAGAAAGGGACGGTCTCGACCCACATGGCGGTCTGGCGCCGTTGCTCCCGGCGGTAGATGTCGCGCACTTCCTCCGGGTGGTAGCGCACGTAGGACTTGAACAGGGCTTCGTGCTCGGGCTTTTGCAGCACGAAGCGATGGCGTGGACCGCGATCGGTTTGGATGACCTCGCGCTCGATCAGGAGGTAGGCCTCGCCGTCGATCTCGATGCCGGTGACGTTGGCGGTCCAGTGGTCTTTGGGCAAGCGGGAGAGGATCTCGATCTGTTCGCCCACGCGCCTCATATGATCGCGGGCGGTGAGGGTGTCGTGGCTGGCGGCGAGGGCGGTGGGGCCCTTCTCGGCGGCGCGCCGCGGCGCCGTCGCGGCACCGCGGATGCCCCGTACGAGGTAGACGACCAGTACGACGGGCAGGGAGCCGATAGGCTCGTTGCCGGACAGGGACCCCAAGCGCAGGATGGACTCGATGGCGAAGTACCAGGCCAAGGGCGAGTAGTCGGTGAGCTTCTTGACCAGATCCTGCAGAGCACCGAAGTGCATGCCGTTGCCAAAGGCGAAGGCGGTCATGATCAGCAGCACCGAGAGGAAGAGCAGGGTGGCGGCGGAGTAGAAGGTGCAGCGCTGGGCGGAGAAGCCATAGGCATTCTCCAGGCGCTTCTGGTCCTCGCCTGGCAGCAGGCCGACGAGGAGAGGCAGGTGACTGAGGGCAGCGCCGCTCCGGCGTCGCTGCTGTTGTTCGCGATGCTTCTGGGTCAGGTCCTGGCAGGCTTGCGGCGTGAGCTCGAAAACGTGGCGGAAGACCTCGGTGTCGTTCCACGGCTGCAGGTAGTAGCAGGTGCGCCGGGGGGCGCCTGCCGACGTCTCGGCGTGGACGATCTCGTACCAGCGTTCGTCGACCTGAACGGCGGTGCCGGAAAAGGCGGCGCGGTAGGGCGTGGCCTCAGCGCGAGGCTTCCAGTCGCCAACGGCGAAGCCGGTGTCGATGCGCAGTTCGGGGACTGTCTGGTCGTCGGCCGAAGGTTGCCTTGGGGAGCTCGACAGGTTGGCGAGGAAGACGTCACCGCCGATGCGTCGTCGGTTGGTGGGTTTTCCGAGGGTGGGCACGACGCTTCAGTATACGTGTCCACCCAGGGCTCACGCCCTGGGCTAAGGGATTCCGCCCTCCGGGCTCCGGAGCCCCGGCAGGAGCCTACCGATCCACCCAGTAGTTCGGCGCTTCTTTGGTGATCAGCACGTCGTGGGCGTGGCTCTCTTTGAGGCCGGCGGAGGAGATACGCATGACTTTGGCCTCGGTGCGCAGCTCTTCGATCGAGGCGCAGCCGGCGAGGCCCATGCCGGAGCGCAGGCCGCCGGTGAGCTGTTGGATCACCTGGTGCACGCTGCCCTTGAACGGCACCATACCCTCGATCCCCTCCGGCACCATCTTCGACAGGGCGGGTTGGTCGTCCTGGAAGTAGCGGTCGGCCGACCCTTGAGCCATGGCCGAGAGGGAGCCCATGCCGCGGTAAGACTTGAACGAGCGACCCTGGTAGAGGATCGTCTCGCCGGGGCTCTCTTCGGTGCCGGCGAAGAGCGAGCCGATCATCACGCTGTGGGCGCCTGCAGCGATCGCCTTGGTGACATCGCCGGAGAACTTGACCCCGCCGTCGGCCACCGCGGGGATACCGTACTCGGCGGCGGCGCGGACGCAGTCGGCTACGGCGGTGTACTGCGGCATGCCGGCCCCGGTGACAATGCGGGTGGTGCAGATCGATCCCGGTCCGATACCAATCTTGATGCCGTCAGCACCGCGTTTCGCCAGGTCGCGGGCACCCTCTTCGGTGGCGACGTTGCCGGCCAGGATACGGGCATCGGGAAAGCGCTCGCGCAGGGTTTCGAGAGCCGAGAGCACACCCCGGCTGTGGGCGTGGGAGGAGTCGAGTACCAGGAGATCGGCCTTGGCTTCCAGCAAGGCGGTGGCACGGTCGAGGTAGTCGCCGCTGGCGCCGACCGCGGCGCCGACCCGCAGACGACCGAGCTCGTCCTTGCAGGCGTTGGGGTACTCGAGCATCTTCTGGATGTCCTTGACCGTGATCAGCCCGGTCAGATGGCCGTTTTCGACCACCAGCAGCTTTTCGATACGATGCTTGTGCAGCAGTGCTTTGGCCTGCTCCAGGGTGGTCCCGGGCGGCACGGTGACCAGGTCGTCCCGCGTCATCAGCTCGCTGACCGGTTTGTCGAGATTCGACTCGAAGCGCAGGTCCCGGTTGGTGAGGATACCGACCAGCTTGCCGGCGTTGTCGGTCACCGGAACGCCGGAGATCTTGTAGCGCGCCATCAACGCCAGGGCCTCGGAGATCTTTTGCTCTGGCCGCATGGTCACCGGATCGACAATCATGCCGGCTTCCGAGCGCTTTACCCGGTCGACCTCTTCGGCCTGCCGTTCGATACTCAGGTTCTTGTGCACGATGCCCAACCCGCCTTCCTGAGCCAGGGCGATGGCCAACGCCGACTCGGTGACCGTGTCCATCGCGGCAGAGACCAGTGGAATCTTGAGATTGATGCCACGGCAGATCTGGCTGGCGAGGTGCACCTCGTTGGGATGGACCTCGGAGAAGCCTGGAACCAAGAGCACGTCGTCGAACGTCAGAGCTAGACGGGGGGCATCGAGACTAGACATCGGCTCGTTCTCCGGGACGTTGATTTTTGGCGGGAAAGCGCGGTGTATCGCGGGCTGACCGAGTGGGCGGAGGTTATCATGCCGTCAACCTATTCGACGATTCAAACCCTGCACGGGGACAGCGCATCTTAAGGGCATGATGATCGCACGAGGAGCCACGGGAGCGACCGGAGCGCCGGCGACCAACGCCGAATTGATCGCTAGGCCAGCCACGCCGATTCGGAGGCGCACCGAGCGGAGTGCCTGCTACGATCGGCAACCGGCAGCGACCGGCCGCCGGATCATGCGCAAGAAATCGCCAGACCTCGACACCGAGCGCTGGGTCGAGCAGGCCCAGGCGGGTGACGTGAACGCTTTCGAAGAGCTTTACCAGCTCCATGCCGGTCGGGTCTATGCCTTGTGCTTACGCATGAGCGGTGACGC
>JBCCGX010001046.1:0-3807 GCA_039029035.1 Acidobacteriota bacterium
CCGTTCGAGGAGTTGGCGTCGGTTTGGCGCAGCTCGTGCAGCAGCCAAATCTTAGCTGTCTTGAGATCGCGTTTGACGGTGGCTGGCGAGACCGCGAGGGTTGTGGCGATCTCATCGAAGGTCAGGCCGCCGAAGTAGCTCAGCTCGATCGCTCGGCTCTGTCGGGGAGCGAAGGTTGCCAGCTCTTTCAAGGCGTCGTCGAGGGCGACGAGATCGACATCGACCCGAATCGGTAGGCCTAGGGCCTCTTCGAGCGGCTTCGGAGGCTGGCCCCCGCCGTGCCGCGCGGCCTTCTTGCGGCGTGCGTGATCGACCAGGATATGCCGCATGGTCTCGGCCAGGACGGCAAAGAACTGAATACGGTTCTCGAAGCGAACCTGTCGGCGCCCGACGAGACGTAGATAGGCCTCGTGTACGAGAGCCGTCGGCTCCAGCGTATGGCCCGGAGATTCTCGAGCCAGGTAGCTTCGTGCTAAAGCGCGCAGGTCACCGATGACCAAGGGGATAAGTTGATCGAGAGCCCGACCATCGCCGGAGCTCCAGGCATCTAATAGCTCGGTGACTTGCCGCGCTGAAACGCGCGTCATGACGGCGATCCTAACATTTCGACGCCTGTGACCTCGGCGGACCTTCGTTGGCGGCAAACCATAGTGATAGTCGATATCGTTCAGACTTCATTTGCGTCCTACGAGGGTTCGAGAGATGATCTCTGGACACCGTATCCGTCGACAACAGCCGAGAGCTGCAGTCCGAGTGAAACCGCCGCGATCGTCGCGTGCCAGCAGCCGAATTCATCGTACCGCCGATGCACCGTCCGTCACCTTATGAGATTACTCAGCTGCTGCGTGAGTGGCGCGGCGGTGACAGTCATGCCCAGGAAGAGCTCTGGCCAGTGATCTACAGTGAGCTGAAGGCGCTGGCGAAGAGTGTGCTACGAAACCGCGGTCGGCAGAACCGGCTCGGGGCCACGACGTTGGTCCACGAGGCCTACCTGCGCTTGATCGGCTCGAGCTCTAAAGTCGACTGGAACGATCGCGGCCACTTCTTCGCCATCGCTGCCCGTGCTATGCGATTCGTCCTAGTCGACGAGGCTCGCCGCCGGTTGACGATGAAGCGCGAGGGCGAAGCGCCGTCTACCGAGATCCCCGAGAATGCGGCCGACCCTTCGGCTCACAAACCCGAAGACGTGCTGGCGGTCCACGAAGCGTTGGAGCGTTTGGCGAAGATCAACCCGCGCCACGAGAAGCTTGTCGAGGCACGTTACTTCGCCGGCCTTTCGTTGGAGGAGACAGCCGAAGCGCTCAATGTCTCGCGGCCGACGGTCGTGCGTGATTGGAGAGCGGTGAGAACTTGGCTCTATGGCGAGCTTCAGCGACAGCCCCAAGTCTGAGGCGGTGGCCGTGGCGATGATCGAGCCGCAGGAAGATCGTTTCGCTTCGCATCAGGAGTTGCGAATCGGCGAGATTGTCCTCGCCGCTGCTGCCCTCGAAACGGATGACCGGGAAGAGTTTCTGCGCCAGCTCACCGTTTCAGAACCTGACTTGCTCGATGAAGCTCGACGTCGCCTGGAGCAGGCAACCCGGCTACCGCAGGCGTTTTTGGCAGTGCCCGCAGCGGAGATCCTGGATGCGGCAAATCAAGCCACCCGAGCCGGGGCGGACATGATGTCGACACCGCCACTGGCAGTCGGTTCCGAGCGTTACGAGCTCGGCGAATGTCTTGGCCGAGGTGGGATGTCGAGAGTTTACAAAGCCTTCGATCGCCACCTCCAGCGTCCGGTGGCTCTCAAACTCCTCGAACGAGCCGACCCCAAAACGGTTCGCCGGCTGCTGCGCGAAGCGCAGACTCAAGCCAGAGTGCGCCACGAGTATGTCCTCGAAGTGTACGAGACCGGCGATCTCGGCGGCCAGCCCTTCATCGCGATGCATTACGTCAATGGTCCGACCCTGATGGAGATCCGCGAGGAGATCAATCTGGAGCAGAAGGTCAGACTCATGGCGCAGGTGGCGGAAGGGCTCGATGCCGCCCACCGCGAAGGCCTGATCCATCGTGACGTCAAGCCGTCCAATGTGTTGGTCGAGATGACTCCGTCAGGCAAGATCAAACCTTGGGTCGCCGACTTTGGGATCGCAACCGCGCTCGATAGCGGCAGCTCGATCTGGACCACGGCGATGGCTGGAACGCCGTACTACATCGCCCCGGAGCGCATGAATGACGGCGAGAAGATCGATCGCCGCAGCGATCTCTACAGTCTTGGCGTGACGTTTTATCAACTGCTTTCAGGCGAGCTGCCATTCGACGATCCCAGTTTGGCTGAGATGTTGCGTCAGGTCAGAGAGGAAGAGCCGTCTCCTCTACGCGAACGCGCTCCCGATCTTCCGGCCGAGCTCGATGCGATCGTCATGAAATGTTTAGCGAAGAATCCAGACGAACGGTATCCTTCGGCGGTCGCGGTCGCCGAGGAGCTATGGCGTTTTCTCGATGGCGAGGCGGTCGAAGCGCATACTGCGAACCTTACCTATCGCATCGCGCGAGCGGCGGGTCGCAAGCGGTTCTGGGTCGCTGTCAGTACGATTGCCGTCCTTTTCCTGATGACCTTGATCACCGCTTTCGCCTGGTCGAGCTCAACGCGCTCCAGGCGGGTTGCCGACCAGACAGCCATCACACTCGACACACTCGACGACATTGCGACGCTCTTCCGTGAAGAAGGGCGTTTACGCGAAGCCGAGAAGCTCTATCGCCAGAATCTCGATCTCCGCCGGGAGCACTTTGGCCCTGAGCATGCCTCCGTCGCTCGGGTGCTGGGTCAGCTGGCGGTCCTGTTGATCGCGCGCGGCGAGTTGGTTACGGCGGAGAAGGAAGCGCGCCAAGCGGTAGAGATCCTCTCGCGATCACTGCCGAGCGACGCCCTTCAACGGGCTCGAGCCGACAGTATTCTCGCTCTTTGTTGGACTCATCTCGGGCACTACGCTCAGGCCGAATCGTTGCTGTTAGCGAGCTACGAGATCTTCAAGGATCGCATCGGAGAGGCTTCCACCGAGTGTCATGAGGCCCTCGATCGGCTTGTCAGCTTATACGTCGCCTGGAGTCGACATGACAAGGCCGAAGAGTATCGGGCCCTGCGTCGTCGCACGGCATCATCCTGACGAGTTTGCGAGGTGCGAATCCGTGGCGGACCAGCGATGAGGCGTTTACGGATCGCATTGATTGGTAGCCGAGGTATCCCCGCCAGCTATGGTGGCTACGAGACCCTCATGGAAGAAGTCTCTTTTCGCCTGCGGGAGCTCGGGCACGAGGTTACGGTGTACTGCCGTTCGCATTACACGTCGAAGCGCTTGCGTCAGCATCGAGGTGTCGAGCTAGTCGTCCTGCCGACCCTGCGCACCAAGTACCTCGATACACCGGTCCATACCGCCCTCGCCTGTCTGCATGCTTTTGGGAAACGCTTCGACGCTGCGTTGCTTGTCAACTCGGCCAACGCCGTCTTCGTGCCGCTGCTGCGCCTCGGCGGTACGCCGGTGGCACTACATGTCGATGGCATCGAAAAGCGCCGGGCCAAGTGGGGACCATTCGGTCGGCTGGTCTACGCCTTGTCGGAGCGTTTGGCCTGTCGTCTGCCACAGGCGCTGGTGACCGATGCCACGGTGATCCGTGATCATTACCTGCGACGCTACGAGGCCGCCTCCTACCTGATCACCTACGGGGTCGAACCGCACCAGCCTGCCAGGGTGGAAGTGTTGGAGCGGTTGGGGCTCGAGGCGCGCAAGTACTTCCTCTATGTCAGTCGCTTCGAGCCCGAGAACAACC
>JBCCGX010001047.1:0-3803 GCA_039029035.1 Acidobacteriota bacterium
CTGGCCCGGGTGCGCGAGCGGGCGCTGGCCGCCTTCGAGCACGAGGACTTGCCCTTCGAGAAGCTGGTCGAGGAGCTGCAGCCGGAACGCCACTTGAGTCAGACCCCCCTCTTCCAAGCGGTGCTCGTGGTGCAGAAGGCCGTCGTGCCCCAGGCGATGTGCGAAGGTCTGCGTTTCGACCCACAGGCGCTGGCCAAGGGAACCTCTCAGTTCGACCTCACCCTCTTGCTCGAAGAAGGAGACCTCGAGCTCGACGGTCGGTTCGAATACTCCACCGATCTCTTCGAGCCGGCGACCGTACACCGATGGGCGAGTCACCTGCGCCAGCTCATGGTCGCTGTGGCGGAGGAGCCGCAGCGCGACGTCTTCGACCTGCCACTGCTCGATCCGGCGCAGCGCCACCAGGTGCTGCGACAGTGGAACGACACAACCCGTCGCTTCCCCTTAGCGGATCAGCCGGCACATCGCCTCGTCGCTCACCAAGCGTCCATCCGACCCGATGCGATCGCCGTCGAGTGGGCCGACGAGCACCTGTCCTACGGCGAGCTGCAACGTCGAGCCCGACGTCGGGCTGACGGACTCACCGCCCAGGGCCTCGGAGCCGAGGCCATGGTCGGCCTCTGCGCGACCCGTTCGCCACGGCTCGTCGAAGCGCTGCTGGCAATCTTCGAGGCCGGTGGTGTCTACGTACCGATCGATCCCGGCCACCCACCGGAGCGGCAACGCCACGTTCTCGAGAGCTGTCGCGCCGCCTGGCTGTTGACCGATCAAGCCGCCTCCACCGAGACAGTACCGCCAGGCATAGCGCGGATTGACCTGCATCACAGGCCACCGCTTGCAGCACCCTCGGCGGAGGTTCCGCGCCAGGCGGACAGGACACTGGCTCAACAGCTGGCCTATGTGCTCTACACCTCCGGATCGACCGGCGAACCGAAAGGCGCCATGATCACCCACGGCGCGTTTTCGAACCTGCTCCTTTGGACGGTGGATGCGTTGGATCTCGGCCCGAATGATCGTTTTCTAAAACGCGCCCCGGTCAGTTTCGACGCATCGGTGTGGGAGCTCCTCATGCCCTTGGTTTGCGGTGGCCGCCTGGTGCTCGCCGGCCCCGGCAGCGAGCGCGATCCGGCCCAGTTGGTGCGCGAGCTCGCCGACCGACGCATCGACAATGCGTTGCTGGTCCCCACCCTGGCCAACCTGGTCTTGCAGCAGCCCGGGCTGAGACGCGGCGTAGGCCTGCGGCGGCTGTTCTCCGGCGGCGAGGCGCTGACTCGAGATCTGGCCGAGCGCCTCGACACTTCGACGTTGACCCGGGGAGAGATAGTCAATCTCTACGGACCGACCGAAGCCTGCGTGGTGATGACGATGGCACGCTTCGTCCCATCGACGCCCGATCATGCCGCACCGACCATCGATGGAGCCACGGTGCCGATCGGCCACGCCATCACCAACACCCAGGCCTATGGCCTTGACCCCGAGCTCCGTCCGCAACCGGTCGGCGTGCCGGGTGAGCTTTTCATCGGCGGTGTTTGCCTGGCCCGCGGCTACCTCAATGATCCGCGGCAGACCGCCGAGAGCTTTATCCCCGACCCCTTCGGCACCGCTGGCAGGCGCCTCTACCGGAGCGGCGACCTGGTGCGCAGCCGGAGTGACGGCAGCTGGACCTTCCTGCGGCGACGCGACGATCAGATCAAGCTACGCGGCCTGCGCATCGAGCCCGGCGAGATCGAGGTCGCCCTGAACGCTCATCCGGCAATTCGCCGCGCGGTGTTGACCGTGCAAGCCGTGGAAGGCGTGGCTGACCGGCGGTTGGTCGCTTGGCTGGTGGCCGAATCGACTGGGGAGAGAACGGCGGCCCCCCTGGCCTCTGCCGACTTGCGCCGATTCCTCGCTCCGACCCTGCCCGACTACATGGTGCCTTCGGTCTACCAATGGCTGGACGCCTTACCCGCCACTCCGACCGGCAAGGTCGACCGCAAGGCCCTGCGGCAGCGGGCCATCGCAGACGCTGAGGAGAGCCGGGCGACCGCGCCGAAGCCCAGCACGCCGACCGAAGAGATCCTGCTTGGTCTCTGCGCCGAGATTCTCGGCCGCGAGCAGGTTGGCATCGACGACAGCTTCTTCGATCTCGGCGGCCACTCCCTGCTGGCGATCCAGCTAGTGGCGCGGATCCGCGAAGTCTTCGCCATCGAGCTCGCCGTGCGCGAGGTCTTCGAGATCTCGGACCTGGCCGCTCTCGCCCAGCGTCTCGAAGATCCATCCCAGGGTGGGAGCGACGCCCAGGGGCCACCTCTCGAAGCGACCCCTCGCGACGAGACCGATCCAGATACAACCTGGCCCCTGTCCTATGCCCAGGAGCAGCTCTGGTTTCTCGATCAATGGCGACCCGGTGGCTGGGAGTACAACGTCAACCAGGTCTTCCGCCTGAACGGTCCGCTGCATCGAACCGCCCTGGATCAGGCTCTGGGAGCCATCGAAAGGCACCACGAAGTGCTGCGGACAATTTTTCGAGTCGCCGACGAGGAGCCGCGCCAGCAGATCACGCCGTGGTGCCCGCGTCAGTGGCTGACCGAGGTTGATCTCGGCCGCCTCGACTCGGGACCGGCGGACGTCCTGACCTGGCTCGACGACCGGGCTCGTCAGCCCTTCGATCTGCGCCACGGACCACTTTGGCGCGCCTTGCTGGTCGATGCCGGGGATGGCGAGCGCTTCTTGTTTCTGAGCTTCCACCACATCGTCTTCGATGGCTGGTCACAGGGGGTCTTCCTGCACGAGCTGGCACAAATCTACCGGGCCAACATCGGCGGACGAGTGCCCTCCTTACCGAAGCTCGCGGTGCAATATGCTGACTTTGCCGAGTGGCACCGCCGGTGGTTAAGCACAGAGGTCCTCGAGCGCGAGGTCGCCTGGTGGCGTGAGCATCTCGCCGAGGCGCCGGAGCTGGCCGAGCTGCCGACTGACCGGCCGCGGCCCACCGAATGGCGCGGCGCTGGCGGCGTGTTGCCGGTTCGCTTGCCGCACCCCACCGCCGAGCGTCTGGCTGAGACGGCGCGGCAATCGCGGGTGACCCTCTTCATGTTGCTCCTGGCGGCCTTCGATGCCTTGATCGCACGGCTCAGCGGACAGAGCCAGGTGGTCGTCGGCTCGCCAGTGGCGGGGCGTACGCAGCGCCAGACCGAAGACCTGATCGGCTTCTTCGTCAATCTGCTCCCTCTGCGGCTCGACCTGGACGGCGATCCGACCTTTCTCGAGCTGTTGACGCGGGTGCGGTCGGTGGCCCTCGGGGCCTATGCCCACCAGCAAGTGCCGTTCGAGAAGCTGGTCGAGGAGCTGCGCCCGGAACGCCGCCGCGATCGCAATCCGCTCTTTCAGATCAGCTTCGCGCTGCAGGAGTCGAGCCACCAACCGACGAATCTTGGCGAGATCGAGCTCCAGCCGCTAGACCTCAGCACCGATCGCGCCAAGTTCGACCTCACCCTCGGGCTCGAGGAGACCCCGGAAGGGCTCGAAGGCCTGGTGGAGTATTGCGCCGATCTCTTCGACCGCACCACCGCCGAACGACTCGCCCGAGGCTTCGAGCGGCTGGTGCAAGGTGCCGTGGCCGACCCCGGACGCCGGCTCTCCGAGCTACCGGTGCTGGCCCAGGGGGAGCGGCACCAATTGCAGACCGAGTGGAACGATACCGGCCGTTCACCGGCCGACCGGCCGACGCTGCCCGAGCGCTTCGCCGCCCAAGCCGAGCGCATGCCGGAGGCGGTGGCAGTGGTCTACCGGGACGAGGCGGTGAGCTTCGGGCAGTTGGC
>JBCCGX010001048.1:0-3803 GCA_039029035.1 Acidobacteriota bacterium
GAAGTCTCGAGGCAAGCAGCTGGGAAGTCTCCTGACACCACGCTGACAGGACGCCTGCGGCAGACTCTGGCGGTCGACCAACGAGCTGCATGGAGGTGCACAATGCAAACCGACCAGAAGATCGACTACCTCGAGTTCCCCGCTGACGACTTCGACGCTGTGCAGGCGTTCTACGAGAAGGCCTTTCAATGGCGCTTCACCGACTACGGCCCGGAGTACCGAGCCTTCAATGACGGCAAGCTCGATGGCGGCTTCCACAAGTCACCCCTGCCGTCGACCCAGGCGACCGGCGGGGTGCTGGTCGTGCTCTATGCAAGGGATCTGGAGCAGACCCTGGAAACGGTGCTGGCGAGCGGCGGCACCATCGTCAAGGATCCCTTCGCCTTCCCCGGCGGTCGACGATTTCACTTTGCCGATCCGCACGGCAACGAGCTCGCCGTGTGGTCGGATCGGCCCAGCGAGTGAGTGCGTCCTACTCGTAGTGCAAGGCGCGCAGCGGATCGACGCTCGACGCCTTGCGCGCCGGGATCAGGCAGGCGAGGATCGCCACCCCGGCCAGCATCGCCGGGATCACCGAGAAGGTGACCGGATCCGCCGGCTCGACCTGGAAGAGGATCGAGCCCAGGAACAGGGCCATGGGCACAGCCAGCAGGAGACCGACGCCCAGACCGATGGCGACCTTGCCCAGGCCTTGGCGCAGCACCATGCGCAGGATGTCCGCCGTGTGGGCGCCGAAAGCCATGCGCACACCGATCTCCTGGGTTCGCTGACTGACGCCGAAAGCGACGACGCCGTAGAGCCCGAGGGAGGTGAGGATGATCGCCACCGCCCCGAAGGTACCGAAGAGCACCCACAAGAGATTAGGGAAGAACAGGGTCTGCGCCAGCACCTGGTCCATGGAGCGCACATAGTAGAGCGGCAAGTTGGCATCGATCTCGAGCACGATGCGGCGCAGGGGCTCGGCAAAACTGATGGGATCGGCGCGGGTCTTGGCGATCACCCAGGCGAAACGGGCGGGGTGCTGGGCAATGGGCACGTAGAGCGCCTGTTGGTCGTCGGAGTTGTCGAAATCGGCGAAACGCAGATTCGGCGCGACACCGATCACCTCGAGCCAGCCGGCCTGCGGGTCCTTCGCCTCCTCTTCGGCGCCGAGATAGACGTTGACCCGCTTGCCGATCGGATTCTCCCCCGGCCATTCCTTGTGCGCGAAGTCCTGGTTGACGATCACCACCTGAGGGGTCTCGGCGCGATCGGCAGCGGTGAAATCACGCCCGGCCAGGAGCTTCACCCCCAGGGCATCCCAATACCCCGGGCTGATGCTGGTCCAGCGCGACCAGGGCATATCCCACTGCCTTTCGTAGGCCTCGCCCGGACGCTCGAAGTTGATCCCGCCGGCGCCGATCTCGGTCTCCGTCGGCACCACCGTGCCGATGGCGGCGGCAGCCACCTCGGCCCGGCCACCGACGCGCTCGCGCACCTGCTCGAAGAAAGTGACCCAATCGGACTCCTCCGGGTAGTCGCCTTCGAACAGGCCGACCCGGGCGGTGAGCAGGTTCGCGGGATCGAAGTGTAGGTCGTAGTTGTTGGCCGCCAGGACGCTGCGCACGGTGAGTGCGGCGCCGGTCATCAGAGCGAAGGAGATCGCCACCTCGGCGATCACCAGCCCGCGGCTGACCCGACCGAGCTGGAAGCTGGTCGAGCCGCGGGTGGAATCGGACAGGACGCTGCTGAGGTCGGTCTTCGAGGCTTGCAGCGCTGGCACCAGGCCAGCGACGAGGGCCGCCAGCGCCGCCGCGGCGAGGGCTACCAGGAAGGCCTTGGGACTAAGCGCGAACTCCATCCAAAACGGTGGGTTGGTCTGGGCGATGGCGCGATCGAAGGCATCGAGGCTGAAGTACGACAAGACCAGACCCAAGCCGGCACCCAGGAGCGCGATCAGGCCGGCTTCGGAAAGCACCTGCAGAACCGCCCGCATGCGGCCGGAGCCGAGGGCCGAACGGATGGCCAGCTCACGGCTGCGCACCGAAGCGCGGCCGATCAGGAGGTTGGCGACGTTGAAGCAGGCGATCAGCAGCACCAGCAGCACGGCGGCGAACATCACCCCGAGCAGCCGCTTGGTGTCGTCGTCGACGAACTCGTCGATATAGGGCTGGATCGCCACGCCGACGCCCTCGTTGGTTTCCGGGTATTCCTGCTCCAGGCGCTTGGCGATGGTGGCGAGGTCGACCGAGGCGGCATCGATCGACACCCCATCCCGCAGGCGGCCGAAGACGTCCAGGCTGGTTCCTTCGCCGCGCTCGACCTCATGGGTCTGGGACTTGAACGGCATCCACAGCTCCTCGGTGGCGGGAAAGAAAAAGCCCTCCTCCATCACCCCGATGATCGTCGTCGGCTCGCTGTTGACCCGCACCTGCTGACCGATGACGTCCGGCTCGCCGCCGTAGCGCTGCTGCCACACCTTGTAGCTCAACAACAGCACCGCCGGCGCCCCGGGCTCGCCGTCGGCCACTTCGAAGCCTCGGCCGAGGATCGGCTCCATGCGCAGCAGGTCGAGGAAATTGGTCGACAACCAAGAGCCGTCGTAGCGCTCGGGCAAGCCGTCGTCACTCAGGTTGAACGTTCCGCCGGTGAAGCCGGCGAGCCCCTCGAAGCTCCCCTGCTGAGCGATCCAGTCCTCGAAGTCGTGCTGTGTCACGTCCATCCGATCGATGTCGCGCGACAGGTTGTGGCGCTCCAAGTGCATCAAGCGATGGTCTTCCTCGAAGGGCAGCCCATCGAGAAAGGCACCGTTGATGATCGCGTACATCGTGGTTGTCAAAGCAATGCCCAGGGCCATGGCGACGACCGCCATGAGACTCGAGCTCGGATTCTTCGACAGCATGCGGAAGGCGTAACGAAGCTCGCGGAAGAGCGCGTCCATGAAGTCTCCTCGGAAGATCCGGAAACGGTGTAGCAAAGTCGGTCAGCGAGCCGTCGGAGGTCTCGCCGCACACCCTTGTGACGCTTCGACACACCCCACGGTTGACTTTCGAGTGCATCGCGTCGGTTCGGGCTCTGCCATGGATAACGTTGGAACGCGCGAAAAAGTTACGCCCTAGACAGAACGTGAAAAGCCGGGCGTGCCGATCGGCACGCCCGGCTGAGAGAGCGGGAGGGAGGAGACTGAAGGGCTACGGGCAGGTGTCGAAGGCGTTGAAGTCGCGCACCGGCTGGAAGTCGGTGTCGAGCTCGTTGCGGTAGGTCTGGATCTGACCGGTGAGGGTGTCCTCGACCGTCAGCTCGACCTCGACATCGGTCAGGCCACCGGCGAAGACCCAGAAGCGGTCGAACTGCTCACAAGCGTCGAGCACCTTGACCACGACCTCGACGTTGTTGGGCGAGAAGAAGTAGAAGTAGCCGGTGTCGCCGGTGAGCTCGCCACCCTGGCCCTGGCCTTCGATGCCGGTGGGCAATAGAGATGCATACGGGACCGAGATGTTTGCAAACTTTGGTGACAGCGATGGGGAGACGCCGATTTCGTCATCCCAGACTTTTGCCTCATCCCATTGCTCACGAACAACTTTGGCTGATGCCATCTGGCGCCGACTGTGGCGTACACCGATCTGTGGTGCACCCAACATCAAGAACGCGTTCTCGAAACCCGGGGCATGCTTTCGATAATGTTCGATATGGCCAACGGTTAGATTGCGGGATCGAATTTCGATCTCGGAGAGGTCCTCAACGTTGACAGCACTATAGCCAGAAAGTCGTGGCCCCATGAACAATGCAACGTCATTGCGCCAAGAGCAGAATGGCTTTTCGAA
>JBCCGX010001049.1:0-3801 GCA_039029035.1 Acidobacteriota bacterium
GACAACTGGGCGATCCAACGCGAGCCGATCGACGCTCGGCACGTCTTGGAGGCCGCCCTGGCAGCAGGAGACCGTGAGGCGTCCCAGCCGGTGATCGACTGGCTCGATCGCAGCGGTCTCGAAGACATGCGCCTGGCAGCTTTGGAACAGCAAATCGAGGAGATGGGCCGATGAGAGATCGATCCGACACTCGCGGAGGTCTTGGCGCCGCTTGGCTGCTGTCCCTCCTATGCCTGGCCTGGCCCACCGTAGCTTCGGCCCACAAACCGAGTGACAGCTTCCTCACCCTGCGCCTCGAGGAGCAAAGTCTGCACGGCGAGTGGGACATCGCCCTGCGCGACCTGGAGCACGCCCTGGGCCTCGATCTCGATCAGGACGGGCAGATCACCTGGGGCGAGCTCGAATCGCGACATGCGGCGATTGCCGACTATGCCCTGGCGCGACTCCTGGTGAGCTCGGGTGAGACCGACTGCACGTTGCGCCGCGGCGAGCAGCTCGTCGATCGCCATAGCGATGGTGTCTACAGCGTGTTGCGCTTTGTTGCCGAGTGCCCGAGCCGCGGCGAGCTGAGCCTCGACTACCGCCTGTTCTTCGATCTCGATCCGTCCCATCGCGGCCTGCTGCGGGTCGATACCCCGCAGTCGGTCCGCACCGCGGTACTGTCACCACAGTCGGCGCGATTCGATCTCGTTCACCAGCAGCCCGGTGCCTGGCGCGAGCTGGTCGAGTACTGGCGCGAAGGGGTATGGCATATCTGGATTGGCTTCGACCACATCCTCTTTCTTCTGACCCTCCTGCTCGGAGCCGTGCTGTGTCGCGAAGGGCGGAGCTGGCGGCCGGTAGAGTCCTTCAGGCCGGCCCTGCTGCAGGTGGCCGGTATCGTCACCGCCTTTACCGTGGCCCATTCCGTCACCCTCGCCCTGGCGGTCCTCGGCTGGATCAATTTGCCGGCCCGCTGGGTAGAGTCGGCTATTGCCGCCACCGTGGTACTGGCGGCGATCAACAACCTCTACCCGGTGCTGCCCGGCAAGCGGTGGATGATCGCCTTTGCCTTGGGTTTGATCCACGGCTTCGGCTTTGCCGGGGTTTTGGCCGAGCTGGGGCTTCCCGGCGGTGCTCTGGTGATGGCCCTGGTCGGCTTCAACCTTGGCGTCGAGACGGGGCAGCTGGCGATCGTGCTGTTGTTTCTACCGATCGCCTTCCTGCTCAGGGAGTCGTGGTTCTACCGCCGCGTGGTCTTCGCCACGGGGTCGGTCCTCGTGGCGCTGATCGCTGCCGCTTGGTTTGTCGAGCGCAGCCTCGATCTGCGCCTGCTGCCGATGTAGCTCCGGCGTCGCTGCAAGATCGATAACCGGTCCGGCTTCATGGTTTAATCTGGGGCGTCCGATGATCTCGGACGCCCCGAGGTGCCTGGATGATCGGACGAACCATCGACCACTACCGGATTGTCGAAGAGCTCGGCGAGGGCAGTATGGGTGTGGTCTACCGCGCCGTCGACACCCGGCTCGAACGCCGGGTGGCGCTCAAGTTCCTGCCGCCGGGCTCGATCCGCGAAGAAGTCGCCAAACAGCGCTTCCTGCGCGAGGCGCGGGCGGCGTCGCGTCTCGATCATCCCAACATCTGTACGATCCACGAGATCCGCGAGACCGAGGACGGGCGGCTCTACATCGTCATGGCCTCGTATGACGGCGAGACCTTGCAGCAGCGGATCGCGCGTGGACCGCTGCCACTCGCCGAGGCGGTGGCCATCGCGGCGCAGGTCGCCAGCGGGCTGGCCGAGGCGCACGCGGCGGACATCATTCATCGCGACATCAAGCCGGCCAATATCGTGCTGGTCAGCACCGACGCCGGAGCGAGCAGTGCTTCTGGGGTCGAGGGTGGTGGTCCTCTCCGCGTCAAGATTCTCGATTTCGGGCTCGCCAGAGCGGCAGATGACATCACTTTGACCCGTGTCGGCGCTTCCCCCGGCACACCCCACTACATGGCGCCTGAGCAGATCCAAGGTGAGATCGACCGGCGATCCGATCTCTGGTCCTTGGGCGTCGTGCTGTTCGAAATGTTGACCGGCAAGAAACCGTTCCATGGCGAAACGGCGACAACGGTGATCTACTCGGTCCTGCAGCGTGATCCGATACCGCTCGACGCCCTTCGGCCCGGCCTGCCACCCGAGCTGAGCAGACTGCTCGAACGACTCTTGACCAAAGACCCCGAGCAGCGGATCGCCAATGCCGACGACACCCTGGCCGCTTTGACGGCGGTGGTCGCTTTGCCAGCGTCTCCGGTCTCGCTCGGTACGGGCACCTGGACCGCGGCAACCCAGGAGCTGCCGATCCCTTCCTCCGGCGTACCGCCGAGCGCTATGCGGCGACGGTGGCCCCGTGGCGTCACGGTGCTCTTGCTGACCGCGCTGCTGACCGTCGTCGGTGCTGTCTGGCTCGGCCAGCGCGACACGATTGCCCCGCCGATGTCCACCGGCCTGGTCAAGCGCGGCCTGCCGGCCATCGCGGTGCTGCCCTTCGACGACCTGTCGTCTGAGTCGCGGCAGACGTTCTTTGCCGACGGCCTGACCGAGATCTTGATCACCGACCTGGCCAAGGTCTCGGGCCTGCGGGTGATCTCCCGTGCCTCGGCCATGGTTTATCAAGGGGTGCCGAAACCGGTGCCCGAAGTCGCCCGAGAGCTCGGCGTCGACTACCTTCTCCAGGGCTCGGTCTTGCGGGCGGGAGACCAGGTCCGGATCAGCACTCAGCTGGTCGACGGCGAGGTCGATCAGGTGCTGTGGTCGGAAAGCTACGAGCGCTCGCTCGAAGGCGTGCTGGCACTGCAGAGTGATGTGGCGCGAGCGGTCGTGGAGCAGATCGAAGTCCGGCTGACACCGCGTGAGTCGCGGGCCCTGTCCGAAGCGGCCACGGTCGCCCCTCGGGCCCTCGAGCTCTTTGTGCGTGCCCGAGCGCTGTGGAACGAGCGGACGGTGGCTTCGATTCGGCGCAGCATCGAGCTGCTCGAGGAAGCGATCGAGATCGATCCGGCCTATGCGCTATTGCACGTCGCTCTGGCCGAGTCCTACCAGTTGCTCGGCGAGATTCCGTTCCAAGCCATGCCGCGCCGGGAAGCCGATCGTCTTGCCCAGCTCCATGCTCGCCGCGCCCTGGAGCTCGATCCGTCGCAAGGCGAAGCCTACGCCACCCTGGCGATGGTCGATGCCTATCGGTGGGATTGGCGTGGGGCGGAGGAGAAGTTTCATCGCGCCATCGATCTCAGCCCCGGGTATGCCACTGCCCACCAGTGGTTTGGAGAAATCCTGCTGTTCCAGAAGCGCTGGGACGAAGCGCGCCGTGCCTTCTGGCGTGCCGAGTTGCTCGATCCCCTTTCGCCCATCATCCACGGACAGGTCGGCCGGCTGCTCTTGTTCAGCCGGCACAACCGCGAGGCGGCGGACCACTTCGAGCAGCAGACCCGCGATTATCCGAGCTTCTGGCTGAACTACTACGGTCTGGCGGCATCGCGCGTCGAGCTCGGCGACCCGCAAGGTGCTCTAGAAGCCAGTGGCCAAGCCCTCGAGCTATCTGGCGGCTCGGACTTCGCCAAGGTCATTGCCGCGACGATACGAGCGCAGGCCGGTCAACCGGCCGACGCCACGCTAATGCTGCAGCGATGGTCCGAGGGCGCACCTGAGACCATTCCGGCAAGCCTCGTCGCCGGTCTCGCCATGTCGATCGGCGACAAGGAGCGTGCTCTGAGCGAGCTCGAACGTGGTGTTGCCTTGGGTGACCCTTCAGTCCCCTTTGCCCACATCGAGCC
>JBCCGX010001050.1:0-3797 GCA_039029035.1 Acidobacteriota bacterium
CGGCAAGGGACCGAGGAGAGCGGTCGTTTCGAGGCGGTACTCGCTGCGGCCGCCCTGGAAGCTTTCGCTGCCTGGACCGGGGCGCGCCAGTTGTGGCTACGCCTGGATCGAGTCGATCACGATGCCTCGGCCCTGCTGCCGCTCGATCTCGAGGTCTCCAGCACGCCCAACGCGATGCTCGCCGCGGCGGAAGAGCAGATCGCCAGCGCTAGCGACGAGAACCTTGGTCGGGTCGGCGCGTTGGCCGATACCGAAGGCGCGGCCGAGCTGGCCCGGCGCCTGGAGGCCCTGCCGCAGCCGCAGGTGCGCCTGGTGGTGGGGGAGGGCGAGACATCGATCGGCGACGAGCTGCTGGCGATCCAGGCCCGGGAGCTCGAGGGCGCGCTGACCGTCGACTGGCTCTACCGCGAGGCCGTGCATCGACGCTTCACCGTGGAAGGGCTGGCGGAAGACTTCCTGGTCGCTCTGCGTCGCTTCGCTGACCACTTCGGCACGGCGGGAGATGAAGAGCTGACGCCGGAGGACTTCCCCGACGTCGACCTGGATCAAGGGCAGCTCGACAAGATCTTGCAGCAGCTGGGCTGAAAACGCTCAGTTGTCCCGGATGACGATCTCCACCTCCGGCGCGCGGCCATAGTCGACCGGGTTGGGGTGCTGCATCTTGGGGTAGCGGGCCTGGATCATCGACCAGCAGGAGCGTGGGGTCTGGGCGTGGGGGCGGTGTGAGTCGTCGTCGCAGAGCTCTAGGTCGGGTGTCTTGATGCCATAGAGGCCGCCTTGCATGATGCAGAAACAGCCGTGGCGCTCGTCCGGCAGGCCGAAGAGGCCGTGCAGCATCTCGTGCGCCAGGATGCGAACGTAGCAGCGGCCGCCTGAGGTGACGTACCAATCGGGGCGGCCGGGGTTGTAGCACGCGGCGCCGCCGCCATCGAGCACCGGGGTGTCGAGCTGGCCGGCGAGAAGGATGAAGCGCCCCTCCTGGGTCTTGTCGGCAACGTCGATACGTTCCAGGTAGACCTGGCCCTCCGTGATCTGCCACAGAAACCAGCTCAGACGCTCGAGGCGCCAGCGGAACTCCTCGAAGAAGGCTGCGTCGGCGTCGTCCTGGATGGCGATGTCCACCGTCAGGGCGCGGCCGTCGGCCTTGACCTCGGCGAGCCATTCGGGCTTGACTTCGCCGGGCCGCGCCCAGGCGTCGCCGACCCGCGCGAAGCCGGTTGCCTGGCGCGTCGGCGCGTGGTCGGCGTCGACGGCGAGGGCCTTGGTCCACTGCTCCCAGGCTTCGTCCTCCAGGCCGTGGTCCCAGGCCCAGCGACCCAACTGGTAGTGGGCGTCGCCGGTCTTCGTGACCGTTTTGGCGCGCTCGAGATAGGTCGTGTAGTTCTTTAACCATTCGTGAGCCGCCATCGGTTGATGGCCTTCCTGGGCGACGCAGGACATGGCATAGAAGGTCATCGCAAGGGCGAGCACGGCGAACGGCCAGCCGGTGGTTTGCCGGATCATGGTTCGAATCTAGCAGACCGGTTTGTGACCCGCGGTTGAAACCTCGGGCTACGTTCTCCGGTCCCTCCGGGACCTGCATCTCTGGATCAAGTCCAAAACGGAAACCCTCGGCACTATACTCCGTATGCATACTCAGTAACTACGAAGCAAGAACAACGGAGACGGTAACAATGGAAGACCTCCAATGAGCATCCGCCACGGTCTGCTCGCCATCCTGGCCGATCGACCGGCCCACGGTTATGGATTGAAATCGAGCTTCGAAGACAACACCGCCGGAGCCTGGCCGCTCAATGTCGGCCAGGTGTATACGACGTTGGGCCGCTTGCAGCGCGACGGGCTGGTGGAGCCAGCCGGTCATGAGGAGGGCCGGCGCCAGGCCTGGCAGATCACCGATGGGGGGCGCGAGGCGCTGGCCGGTTGGTACGCCTCGGCGGTGGACGATCAGCCTTCGCGTGACGAGTTGACTATCAAGGTGCTGTTGGCGGTGGCCGATCCGGCGACCGACGCGCGCCAGGTGCTGCAGCGCCAGCGGGTGGCGACGATGCAGCGTCTGCAGGGCTACACCCGCCACAAGCGAGACGCCGATCCGGAGACGGAGTTGCCTTGGGTGCTGTTGCTCGACGCCCTCATTCTGCAGGCCGACGCCGAGGAGCGGTGGCTGGATCTGTGCGACCAGCGCCTCGATCAGCTGCAAGGAGAGCCGTCGTGAGTGGTGCGGTCGAGGTGGTGCAGCCGATCCTATGCTTCGAGGGCGTGCGCCGGGTCTACGGTGAGGGACCGAAGGCGGTGCGGGCCTTGGGGCCGGTGGATGTCGAGGTGACCCGTGGTGAGTTTGTCGCCATCATGGGGCCTTCGGGCTCGGGCAAGTCGACGATGCTGTCGCTGGCCGGGGCGCTCGATCGACCGACCTCGGGGCGGGTGCGCCTCGACGGGCGCGATCTGGCCGATTTCGACGGTGCGGCTCTGGCCGCGTTGCGCCGCCGTTCGATCGGCTATGTCTTTCAGGATCTCAACCTGCTGCCGGGTTTGACCGCGGTGGAGAACGTGGCTCTGCCGTTGGAGCTCGACGGGGTGGCGTTGGCCGAGGCGCGCCAGACGGCGCTCGAGGAGCTCGACCACGTCGGCCTGCGCCAGCTGGCCGCTCGCTTCCCGGACGATCTCTCCGGGGGCGAGCAGCAACGCGTCGCCGTCGCCCGTGCTTTCGTCGGGCCGCGGGCCATGCTGCTGGCCGACGAGCCGACCGGAGCGCTCGATTCGGTCACCGGTGAGCGCATCATGCGTTTGCTGCGCGAGCAATGCGCCCGCGGTCGAACGGTGGTGCTGGTGACCCACGACGCGGCCCACGCCGCCTGGGCGGATCGGGTGCTCTACCTGCGCGACGGCGAGGTGGTGGAAGAGACGGTGGCGGCGTCATGAGTCGTCCGTTCGTCTGGCTGGTGCGGACTCTGCGCGCCTTGCGTGCCCTGGCCCGGGTCGAGGTGCGCCAGCTGCGCCAGCAGCCGAAACGCTCCCTGCTGGTCATGTTGCTGGTCGCCGTGCCGGTGGCGGCGGTGGTCGGCGGCAGCACCCTGGCGCGGATCACCGAGATGTCGCTGGAGGAGCAGCGGGTGCAGGCGATGGGGCAGGCGGTGCTGCGCATCGACGAAGCCCTGGAGTACGCCACGATCGAGACGGCACAGCAGGTGCTGCCAGCAACGGCGCAGATCGAGCCGCTGTTCGTCGGCTGGGAGGAGGCCAGCGTGCCCGGGGCACGGCTGCGAGCGAAGCTGATCGCGGTCGCACCGGAAGCGTTGGAGCCTGGCGGGTTGGCCGAGGGGCTGGTGCGGCTGAGGGAGGGGCGGGCGCCGCGCAACGCCGGTGAGGTCGCCCTGTCGCCGGTTCTGCTGCAGGGCCTGGAACGTGGCGTGGGGGAGACGGTCACTCTGGAGTTCGGTGCTGAGCGGACGATTACCGGGGCAGTGGTGGATCCCGAAGACGTCGACGCACCGCTGGTGGTGCGGGTCCCCGCGGCGTCGGAGTATCGCGGCCAGCGTAGCTTGTTGGTCGACGTACCCGCGGCCGAGGCTGAGAGTGTTGCGCGGGCGCTGCACCAGGCCGAGCTCAGCGTGGCGCAGCGTTCGCAGACCGGCGGTCGCAGCGATACCGGTACGTTGATCCTCGCCCTCGGCCTGCTCGGTTTCGGCGAAGCGGCGCTGGTGATCGCGGCGGCTTTTGGCGTCAGCGTGCGCCGCCGCCAGCGCGAGATCGGTCTGCTAGGTGCCACCGGTGCCAGCAGCGGCGGGATCTGGCAGTCC
>JBCCGX010001051.1:0-3796 GCA_039029035.1 Acidobacteriota bacterium
GCCGACGTCGTCGCAGCCAACTCGCTCGCCACGGTCCAAGGCCAGAGCTTGAACATCGACACCGCGGATGGCGTCTCGATCGGCGGCGCCAAGGTCCTCGCCACCGACGTCATGACCTCCAACGGTGTGATCCACGTCATCGACACCGTCCTGATCCCGCAAAGCTGAGTCGCTGCTCTTCGGGTCGAGCAGCGAACCGAGTCGAGCAGGCGAACGCTCCTCGCGCTCCCCTACCAACGCTGCTCCCCGCCCTCCCGTTCGCTGCGCCGCGGCCTGAGCCGCGGCGCTGTTTGACGTCAGCCAGGTTGACGCCAGCAGGTCTTATGTCAACAATTGGAACGCCTTGTCCACCTGATCATGGCTTCCCATCAGGACCAGGCTGTCGCCGGCTTCGAGGACCAGATCGGCGGCAGGATTGGGATAGGACTCCTCCCCCCGCACGACGGTGATCACCGACGCCCCGGTGCGGCGCCGCAGATCGAGATCGAGCAGCGTCCGGCCGGCCGAGGCGCTGGCCCTCTCGACCCGGAAGATATCGGTCGTGCCGGCCTCCAGGGCCTCCAGCAGAGTCTCCGACACCCCCTCGATCAACGACGGAGCGCGCAGCATGCGATAGCCCTCGCCGCGGAGCACCCGGGTCTGCACCCGCACGATATTGCGCGGCACGTGGAAGCGCGTCAGGACGCGGGTGAAGATCTCGATTGCGGTCTCGAACTCCTCCGCCACCACCTGATCGGCGCCGAGGGCCTGCAACTCCTCGATCTCCTTCACCAGGCGCGTCCGGGCGATGATCTCGATCTTGGGATTGAGCTGCCGGGCGAGGTGGACGGCGCGCCGTGCCGCTGCCGGATCATTGATCGCCAGCACGACGACACTGGCGCGCTCGATCCCCACATGCTCGAGCAGCTCGCGCCGGGTGGCGTCGCCGTAGACCACCGGCTCACCCTCGGCCTGGGCGCGCCGCACGGTTTCACCGTTGAGCTCCAGAGCGACGTAGGAGATACCCACCTCACGCAAGACGCGCGACAGCAGGCGGCCGCCGACCCCGAAGCCGACCACGACCACATGCCCGGAGCGCCCTTCGGACGGCTTCGAATCGTCGCCGTCGGTCACCGGTCTACGGCGCAGGCGCAGCCAAGCCTCTGCCACGACCGGCCCCAGTCGCATGAGTGCCGGCGTCGCCAGCATGGTCACCACCGCCGCCGACAGCAGTAGCTGGTAGCTCTGTCCCTGCAGTAGTCCGTGGGCGTGGCCGACCTCCATCAGCACGAAAGAGAATTCGCCGATCTGCGCCAGCCCCAGAGCAGCGAGGGCTACGGTCCGGGCCGGAAAGCGCAGCAGGGCGACCGCGACAGCGCAAGCCAGCGCCTTGAGCACGATGATCGCCAGGGCCAGGCCAAGCACGAGAGGCGCTCGGGACGCCAGCAACTCGAGGTCGACCAGCATGCCCATGGAAATGAAGAAGACGGAGGCGAACACGTCGCGAAACGGCACCATGTCCGCCACCACCTGGTGGCTGTATTCGGTTTCCGACACCAGAATGCCCGCGACGAAGGCGCCGAGGGCGAGGGAGAACCCCAGGGCGTGGGTGAGCCAGGCCATCGCCAGGCAAATGCCGAGAGCGCCGAGGACGAAGACCTCGCGCACGCGGCTGCGCACGAACTGCAGAAACAGCCACGGCATCAGGTAGCGAGCGCCAGCCAGCACGGCGGCGACGGCCAGGAACGCACCGCCGAAGCGCGAGGCCAGCTCACCGGCCGAGGCTGCCACCTCGCCGCCGAGCACCGGCGTCAGGACAATCATCGGCACGATCAGGAAATCCTGGAAGATCAAAATCGCCAGCGCGACCTGGGCATGGGGCGCATCACTTTCGCGGCGATCGCCGTAGAGCTTGAGCACAATGGCGGTACTCGACAAAACGATCACGAAGCCGAAGAAGATCGCCGGCCCGGGGGCCAGGCCACTGGCCGCGGCCAGGCCGCCGGCGATGGCCAGGGTAATCGTCGCCTGCACCGAGCCGCCGACGAAGAAGGATCGGCGCATTTGCTTGAGCTTGCCGAACGACAATTCGAGCCCGATGACGAAGAGCAGCAGTACAACGCCGATCTCTGCCAAGGTGTGAATCACCTCGCTATCGGAAGCGAGGCCCAAGCCGGAAGGACCGATCACCAAGCCGGTGAGGAGCAACGCGGCCAGGGGCGGAACCTTGAGGCGGAACGACAGCAGCTGCACCGCCACGGCCGTCGCCAGCACCACGACCACCTGTTGCAGAAACTGATCGAGCTCCATGGGTCAGACACTACCACCGTCCCGCCGGTCCCCTGCCGACTTGCGGCAACATCTGAATCTGTCGCGGCGACGAAGTTTTAGTAAAACATCCGACCCACTGCCGCGCACCTCGCCGGTTCGAGCCCGCGATCCGATCGACGGCGCAGGAGAGACCGCTCCACCGGAGGGCTACCCATGGCCTACCAAACACTCCGCCAGCCAGGCTATTACGACCACCACCCGACCGTTCGCCTCGATCGCCATTTCGTCATCGCAGGCTACTTTGTCCAGGAGACTCGGCAGATCGGCTATCAGGTCGCGGCGCTGACCGGCCTCGGTGTGAGCGATCTCGATCGCAAGATCGAGCACCATGTCGGCTGCTCGATCCAGGAGCTTTTGCGGGAACAGGGCGAGGAACGCTACCGCGCTCTCGAGTGCCGCTGGCTGGGTCGCCTGTTGGGCGAGTCACCGCCTGGCATCATCACTCTGGGTGACGGGGCCTTGATCGATGCGGCCAATCGCAAGCAAGTCCTGCGCAACGCCGAGTTGGTCGCCCTCGATCTCGATCTGCCGAACTGCTACTGGCGAGTGCAACAAAACCAGACCGATGACAGCGCCGACTGGCACCCCCTCTACCCCGGCCCGATCCTCAGCTGGGAGCAGATCCGTCCTTTCCACGAGCTGCGTCGCCCCGGTTTCGCCGAAGCGCACCACCGGATCGACATTCGCGGCAAGGCCCGGGCCGAGCTGGTCGAGCAGCTGATGGGTCTCCTCGGCGGTTGAGCCTTGCAGGAGCCAGCGCTCGAGCAGCGAATCGAAGTCGCCCGCCGGCTCAACCGTGGTGGCGTCAGCGCCGCTCCCCTCAGCCGCCTGCCGCTGCTGTCGATCTTCGATGACGACGAGTACGAGAACTACGATTTCGATGTTGTCTCGCCGCGGCGCCGGCTACGCATCGGCAAGATCCTGACGGCGGACGGCTTCCGGCAGGCCTCGGGCAGCCGCATCGAGTCGCCGAACGGTGGAGCACCGATCCTCTTCCCCAAGCCGGGCATCCTCGGCAGCGATCCTTCACGGCCGGCCGCTGATCTGTTGGCCCGCGGCGGCGGGATCATCGTGGTGACGCCGACCCAGGCCCTGCTGCTCTACCTGCACCGCTTCGGCCCCGAAACCGCTTCGACCGACGAGCCGGAGCTCACCCGCCTGGTGTGGGAGCAGCCCGCCAACCTTGACAAAGTGCACGAGTGGGCGCGCGCCGCCGGGCACGAGGTGCCCTTTTCCAAGCTGCGACCGGCCCTGACCGAGGCGCAGGCCGAAGGGATCGACCTGCGCCGCCGTCAGATCTTCAGGTCGCAGTTACCCAGGTAGGCTGCAACCAGCCACTACGATGGCGGCAGCCATCCACGGACTAAAGTCCGAGGCTATTTGCGTCCGCCCCTGCGGGGCGAAGAGCAGACTTGCCCCTCCGCCTGGGATTCAAATCCCAGGCTACGCACTCTCGCACCTCCGGCGCTCAGGTCCCGGAGGGACC
>JBCCGX010001052.1:0-3778 GCA_039029035.1 Acidobacteriota bacterium
CAGGGCACTGGCGAGGGTCACACTCTCGGTTCCGCTGTCTGCTGCCTCGATCGCTGCCTGCATGAGATCGCCGAGATTGCCTGAATCGGTCGCCACGCGGTGCAGCGGGTGCGAAGAATCGGCCGCCGGCTCGTTTCGGCCGCCAGCTTCTTCGCCCGCCTCCTGCGAGCGGCCCGAAGACTGGACAGTCTCGGCCAGGTTGGCGAAGCCACTGGTTCCGACGATTGGTGTGCGGCGATGGTCGACGTCCTGGCGCAACTGCGCCGCCGACTTCTCGACCCGCCGCGCCACGCCGCCGTCCATCAGGCCTTGCGCCATGCCTCCGCACTCTTCAATCTCACGAAAGAGCTGCCAGGCGGCACGTGCCAAAGTATCGGTGAGGGACTCGATGTACCAGCTACCGCCGGCCGGGTCGGCCACTCGGCCGAGAGCCGCTTCTTCGGCCAGGACGTGCTGTCCGCTGACGGCCAATCGACGCCCTGCCGCGTCGGTCGAGCCGGCGGCTTCGTCGAAGGCTGCGAGGACCAGACTGTCGACGTTGCCGAGGGCAGCGGCAAAACCCTGCGCACCCACACGCAGGAGATTACTCCAGGGGTCGATCTGAGAGGCTTCGAGGGGTGACGTCAGGGCGTGGATCTTCGTCGTCCGCGCGCGGTCGCCACAGCCCCAGGCGTGCAGGACCTTGGTCCAAAGCAGTCTGGCAGCGCGTAGCTTGGCGATCTCGGTGAACAGGTCGCGACCGACACAGAAGGCGAAATCGACCTGCCCGGCGATCCGCTCGATGGCCAGCCCCGCGGCACTCAGTCGACGCAGGGTCTCGGCACCGGTGGCAAGGGCGAAGGCCAGCTCCTGTGCCGGCGTGCAGCCCGCCTCGTGGTAGGGCCGCAGAGACACCAGTGCGCTGCGCATCGCCGGAGCCTCCTGTAGCGTCCAGGCGAGGAGATCAGCCTGTTGGCGGAAGGCTTGTTCGAGGGAGCCCGCCAGGCGACCAAACGTGGCCAGGCGCGCCAGGGGATCACAGCCCCAGTTGCCGCGTAGCAGGCCCAGCTCGAGGCCGGATCGTCGCGCCGCGGCCACCCACACGGCGGCCCGGCTCAGGGCACTGTCGCCGCCCTGCAAAATGACCGAGCGATCCTCCGTCAGCGCCTGTTGCAGCACGGCTACGTCGTCGACGCTCGAAGCTTCGATACCGCGTCGAGAGCGGTCGGAGCCGGCGAAGTACAGCCAGAAGAGCTCGACGCCACGCTCTTGATCGGCGCCGATCGCCGACGCGGCCTCGCCAACTCTCGGCTGGCGGATCGTTTGCGCCACCTGCCAACCGCCCGCCGTGCGGGCGCCGCGCACGAAAGGCGCCTGCCCCGGGCGTGCCGCAGGGTCGAAGCCCGACGGTAGAGAGGCCCGGGTGTAGAGGGGCTGGATCGTCAGGCCCTCGCGGGTCCGGTGCACCAGGGTGTCGTCGAACCGGGCGCCTTTCAGCTCCTTGTCAACCCGCTGGCGCCAGGCTTCCGAGTCAACGGGCGGAAAGACAGCCTGAGCAGAAGGCTCTTCGTTGGTTTCGTTGGGCGATGTCATCTGCTAGCTCGCAAGAGGCCCCGACGGAGCGTCTCCGCCTGCAGGGCCTCGGATGGGTTGTTGCGGTCGGTGGGGCGAGCCCACCACTACCCCGTAGGGACCGCAAGATACCAGTTTTACGAGCGCTAGGTGTCGATCTGCCCGCGCGCCAGCCTAACGGCGACCACTCAGCAGGCCGCCGAGCAGGCTACCGCCGATCTTGGTGATGTCGTCCATCACCGAGCCGTCGCCGTCGGCGTCGAGCAAGCTGCCGAGCATGCCACCGAGCTGCGGCTCGCGGCGCTCGATACGACGCTGCTCCTGGCCCAGCATCGCGCCCAGGCCACCGGCGTCGAGCCCTCGCCCGCGTTGCGCCTTGCCCAGAGCGCCCATGACGATCGGCGCCAGCATGGAAAGCAGCTGACCGGCTTTACCCGCATCGAGGCCACTGGCCTGGCCGAGGCCGGCCTGCACCTGGGGTTGGCGGCCACCGAGCACGTGCTTGAGGATGCCGGCGCCGGCGCTTTCGGCACCGCCACCGCCGAGGAAGCCGCCGATGTCGTCGAGGATCGAGCCGTCATGGTCGCGATCGAGCGCACCGGCGAGGGCTCCGGCGCCGGACGACGAGTTCGAGTTACGCGCCAGAGCGCCCATCAAGACCGGCAGGGCGCCGGAAATCGCCTTGGCCGCGGAGCCCTCGTCGAGACCGAGCTGCTGGCCGATCTGGCGGGTGCCGCCGGCGCCGAGGGATTGCGTGACGAGATCGAGAATTGAATCGGACATAGAAAAACCTCCTGGGTTTCAACTGATAGGGTTCGTCTTCGGACGCAGTGTATAGGGGCCTGGATACGGCAAGAGATTATACTCCCCAAGGTTCGCTGGCCTTCGATTTGTGTCCTCTTTCGCAGTGAACCGGACGAGTCCCATCCGATGCCATCAGCCAACTCCATCCTCGAGACTTTGCGGCTCTCCTCGCGCAACGCAGAGGTCCGCTTGGACGACTTCGACCGCAGCTGCTGGCCGGAGCTCTTCCGTCTCCTGGCGCTGGCGGCGGACCTACCCCGCCTGGCCACCAACCGGAGTCTGCAGGGCCTCGATGCCGACGCCTGGCCGCAGCTGAAAGAAGTCACCGCGGACCTGGCCCATCTGCATACCCTGGTCGACCGGCCGACGGTGCCGGAAGGCGTCCGCACGGCCCCCATCTACTCCACCGACGACCTGGCGGGCGCCACGGCAGAGCTCGAGGCGAGCCACTGCGTGACCGTCGACTGCCTGTTCGACGATGGAGGCCGCCGGCGCCTGGACGAACAGATCGAGAGCCTCTGCCAAACCAAGATGGGGACTTGGGGGCAGCTCGATCGAGCCGAAGCGGAAGACCTCTTCGCCCTCTTCGACGACGCCTTGGCCAGCGACCGGTTCCACCAGCTCACCGGTTACGACTCGAGCCGCGACACCTACACCCTCACCCTCTCGTTACAAAACCTCGATGCCACCGGCATCGGCTGGCATCGAGACCTCTACTGGCCCAAAGAATGGGTCGGCGAAGACGTCTTCGCCGTGCTCTACGGTCTGGGCGACGACGCACCGGCAAAAGGCGGCGCCTTCCTGCACTACGTGCCCTGGCGCGACGAGCTCTACGCCTCCTACCGCAAGCGGCACCAAGCGACCATCCTGTGGAACAGTCGCGACGACGAGGGTCGCCTGTTGCACGCTGTCTCGGGCTACCACACCGCCGACACCTCGAGGCATCTCATCATCTTGCAGTGCCTGCGGCGCGGCTGAGGTTCAATCCAACCGCAACTTGTAGATCACGTTGGCAATGTCGCCGCTGACGTAAGCGTCACCGCGCACGCCTACCGCGATCCGGTCGCGATGGCTGTGCGGATCGACGGATCTGTACCGTCGGCCCGCACCACCGAGCCAGTGGCGAGCTCGGCGACCACCAGATCGCCTTGGAAGCGAAGGGCGTTGAGAGGTACCTCGAAGTCCGCCACGTTGAGGAGGACCTGACCGGTATCGGGATCGAAGAGCTCCTTCTCATAGGTAGGTCTCATCGCCATCCTCAGCGACCGATCCGGCGCCGCGCCAGGGTCGAGGGACCGCCTGCCCCCTGACGGGGGTGAACGCGAGTCGATTCGCCTGGCACCTCGGCTAACATCGATTTCGGAGAGATGAATGGCGTACGCCAGTCGAGCTCGGACGGCACCCTACCCTTTCGTGTCGGGCC
>JBCCGX010001053.1:0-3774 GCA_039029035.1 Acidobacteriota bacterium
CAGAGCGGCGTCTACCGGTCACCGGGCATGACTCGGCTGGCCAAGGAACTCGATCGGCGCCGGCCCGAAGCGATCCTCGACCTTGGCATGTCATCGACAGAGAACGTCAATTACCTGTCGCGCTTCACCACGAATCTGTGCATTCAGGATCTCTTCCACGGTGCCTGCGACGAGCCCGGTCGCCGTTCCGAGGCCTTTCGCTTCGATCATCCCGAGACCTTACGGCTGCCGGATGAGAGCGAGCGCTTCGACATCGTGCTGATGTGGGATCTGATCCACTACGTCGAGGGCGCCGACCGCCGTAGTTTCATTGCCCGGCTGGCGTCCTATTGCCGACCCGACGCTTTCGTTTTCCTGCTCGGTTCATCCTCGGCGCAGATCCCGCTGGTGCCGATCCAGTTCAAGATCGACAGTGACGATGCGCTGCACTACACCTTGCCGGAAGGTGGGCGGATGGAATCGGCCGGCCTGACGACGCGCGAGGTCGAGGGGCTGATGGTCGATTTCGCGCCGATCCGTTGCTTCCAGTTGCGCAACGGCTTTCAAGAGTTCCTCTTCCGTTACCGCGGCTCGGCCGAGAAATCAGAGAGCCAGGCGGCCGATCCAGCCGCGGTCTAGGTTGCCCAGATAGAGGACATCGCCGACTTCTTCGGCCGAGGTGATCAGCGGCACCCGTTCACCGGTCGGGTCGTGCAAGCTTCGGCGGATGCGGCCGTCTTCCCCGACTTCCAGCACCAGGCCGTAGGGTGCTGGCTTGGGCCACCAGGAGTGGGGGAGCTTGGCGAGTTGGCGCTTGAGCCAAGGCCTGGGATGCAGCGCTTCCAGCGTCGCGTTGCGCACCGTGAACAACGCGACCCAGAACGTGCCACGAGGGTTGCTCGACACCCCGTCGGGAAATCCCGGCAGGTTGTCGAGGAAGATGTCGGACGTGCCGGCCCGAGGACCTTCGAGCCAGTAGCGTGTGATGCGGTAGCGGTAGGTCTCGCAAACCAGGACGAAGTCTTCGTTGCTCGACAAGGCGACACCATTGGCGAAGTAGAGACCGTCGGCCAGGACCTCGGTTTGACTGGTGCTCGGGTCGTAGCGCAGCAGACGGCCGTGGGGCCGGGCTTCGAGCAAGTCCTCCAGGTGGGTGCCGAAGCCATACTTCCAGCTGGCGTCAGAGAAATAGACCCGGCCGTCCGACGCGACGTCGAGGTCGTCCGCTAGGCCGAATCGCAGCCCTTCGGCTTCTTCGGCCAGCACCGTCAGTCGACCCTCGGTATCGATGGCCAGCAATCCTCGGTCGGCATCGGCGACGATCAGGCGACCGGCGGGATCGAAGTCCAGGCCGAGGGGCCGGCCGCCGGTTTCGGCGAAAGTCTCGACCCGGTAGTCACCGCCCGCCTGCGGGGTCAGACGCACGACCCGGCCATCTGCGGTGCCGCCGTAGATCCTTCCGAGGGGATCGACCGCCACGTCTTCAGGGCCCTGGACGACATCTTCAGCCAAGAGCACGCTGGCTTGCAGGATCGGGTTAGGGGCCAAGGCACCGGTCAGCGACGGGGCGGCCGGTGCATCGTAGGGCAGCGGGTCGATCGGCGAGGGTGTGAGCAGCAACGCGACGAGGCCGGCAGCCAGCAGGCCACCGACGGCGAGGCTGATTCGACGGTTCGTCGTCATATTGCGAGAAGGGTAGCGGAATATCCGGCGCCCTGTCGCTGTTGCTACGAGTGACCGGTTCGACACGGCCCGTGAAGGGTGCAGCGGAGGTGCCACCGAGCGAGTGGGTGGCAGGCTTGGCAACCGGGAGGGGGCGAGCCATAATTTAAGCCATGAGCCGGTTCCATCCAGACGACGAGCGCGACGAAGGAGTCGTCGCCGAACGCAAGCACAAGACCAAGAAGCCGCGGCGCTGGAAGGTGCTGCTGCACAACGACGACTACACCACGACCGATTTCGTGGTCGAGATTCTGATCAAGCACTTCCACAAATCCCACGCCGAAGCCACTCACATCATGCTGCAAGTGCACCATCGCGGGCTCGGCGTCGCCGGGGTCTACACCAAGGAAGTCGCCGAGACCAAGATCGCCGAGGTGACGGACGAAGCGCGTACCCAGGGCATGCCGCTGCTGTTGACCGCCGAAGCCGAATAAGGAACCGCATGAAGATTTCCCAAGACTTGCAGATATCGATCTCCGTCGCCATGACCGAGGCCGATCGCCTGCGGCACGAGTACGCCGGCCTCGAGCACCTGCTCTACGCGCTGACCCACGACGATGCGACGGCTGAAGTGCTGCGCCACGCGGGGGCCGATGTCGAAGCGTTGCGCAAGCGTCTCGAGCAGCACTTGGCGGAGGAGACTGAGAGCATCGAGTCGGATTCCTGGGTGGAGCCTCGCCTGTCCCTCGGTTTCCAGCGCGTTCTGGCGCGGGCGCAAGCACACGTGCAGGGGGCCCAGAAAGAAGAGCTCGAAGGCGCCGATCTGCTGGTGGCGATGTTCTACGAAAGCGATGCCTACGCCGTGCACTTCCTCGAAGAAGCCGGGGTGACGCGGCTCTCTGTGGTCAGCTACCTGTCGCATGGCGCATCGCAGCTGCGGCCGACCCTACCCGGCGCGAGCATCCCGGCCGGTGAGGAGGAGGAGGGCGGCGAGGAGCGCTTCGAAGGGCTCGAGGCCTTCACCCAGAATCTCACAGAGATGGCGCAGCAGGGGCAGATCGACCCGTTGATCGGCCGCGAGAAAGAGATTCGCCGTACCCTCCACATCCTGCAGCGGCGGCGCAAGAACAACCCGCTCTACGTCGGCGATCCGGGGGTCGGCAAGACCGCCCTGGCCGAAGGTTTGGCGCTCAAAATCGCCGAGGGCACGGTGCCCGAGCAATTCGCCAAGGCTCGGGTCTACCGGCTCGACATGGGGTCGCTCCTCGCCGGAACCCGCTACCGGGGTGATTTCGAGAACCGGGTCAAGGCGGTGCTCGGCGAGCTCGAAGAGCAAGAGGATCCGATCCTCTTCATCGACGAGATCCACACCGTTATCGGCGCCGGCGCCGCCGGCCGCGGCACGATGGACGCCTCGAACCTGCTCAAACCGGCTTTGCAGAGTGGCAAGCTGCGCTGCATCGGCGCCACCACCTGGGAAGAGTATCGCCAGAGCTTTCAGCGTGACCAGGCCCTGGCGCGGCGCTTCCAACGCGTCGAGGTGGGCGAGCCGACGGTCCCCGAGACGGTCAAGATTTTCGAGGGACTGCGCGACCGCTACGAGGAGCACCACGGCATCCGCTACACCAAGCCGGCGGTCAAGGCGGCAGCGGAGCTCGCGGCGCGGTACCTGCGCGACCGGCGTCTGCCCGACAAGGCGATCGATCTGCTGGACGAGGCCGGTGCCGCGGTGGCGTTGCTCAAGCGCAAGCAGGTCGGAGTCGGTGAGCTTGAGCAAGTGCTAGCGACCATGGCGCAGATTCCCGAGCGGCGAGTCAAAGGCGGCGACCGCGAGCGCTTGCAACTGCTCGAGGAAGAGCTCAAGCGGGTGGTCTTCGGCCAGGACGCGGCAATCGAGCGCCTGGTAGGGGCAATCAAGGTGGCCCGTGCCGGCCTGCGCGATCCGCAGAAGCCGGTCGGTAGCTTCCTCCTGACCGGCCCCACCGGCGTCGGCAAGACCGAGGTGGCGAAGCAGCTGGCCGAGGTCATGGGCATCGCCTTCTTGCGCTTCGACATGAGCGAGTACATGGAGCGCCACACCGTGTCGCGACTGGTCGGCGCACCGCCAGGCTATGTCGGCTTCGACCGCGGGGG
>JBCCGX010001054.1:0-3764 GCA_039029035.1 Acidobacteriota bacterium
ACACCTTGGGTCTGGGAGTAGATGCGAAGGCTGTCGCCGTCCGGTTTCGCCAGACAGGCCTCAGGCTCGAGGAAGGCGTGCTCGATGCGCTGGGTGGAGTAGGTTTCCTCGAGGACGTGGGTCGCTTCGGCGAGCGCCGCGTCGATGTCGCCGCGCGAGAAGCTGCAGGTGTCGAGCAGATTGCCGCTTGCGTGCACCTGCGGCGCGCCGGGTTCGAGGGCGGCGTAGGGATCGCTCACCGGCTCCAGCACCTCGTAGTCGACGCCCACGGCTGCGGCGGCCTGGCGGGCGTGAAAGGCCGAATCCGCCACCACCAGGGCGATCACGTCGCCGACGCAGCGCGTGATTTCACCGGCGGCGACGAAGATCGGCCAGTCGTGCACGATCAGGCCGACATGGCGCTCGCCGGGCACGTCCTCAGCCGTCACCACACGCTCCACCCCGGCCATGGCCAGGGCGGGTGCCGGATCGATCGCCACCACGCGTGCGCGTGGGTGCTGGCTGAACACCACCGCCGCGTGCAGCATGCCGTCCTCTTGCATGTCGGCAACATAGGGCTTGTGCCCCATGGCATGCTCATGGCCTCGGTAACGCGGGCTCGAGCCGCCGACACCGTGGCGGTCGCCGTTGCTCGACGAGCGCTCCAGGCCGTGCGCCTGGCCGAAGAAGTCGGGTCGCCGCGGGGCGTGCTCCACCGGCTGTCCAGACTGCCAGGCCTCAGCGGCCGACTGCACCGCATCGACGATGCGCGAGTAGCCGGTGCAGCGGCAGAGGTGCCCGGCGAGGCCCTTTGCGATGCGGTCGCGGTCGGGCTCACCGTCGAGCAGTGAGGCGGCACGCATGACGATGCCGGGAGTGCAGAAGCCGCATTGGATGCCGCCGTCCTGGACGAAGGCGTCCGTCAGTACCTGGATCTTTGCTTCCTCGAGGCCTTCCAGGGTCACGACCTCGCGGTCCTGCATCTGCTCGGGTTTGCGCAGGCAAGAGAGGGTCGGCCGGCCGTCGACCATGATCTTGCAGCAGCCGCAGTAGCCCTGCGGTGCACAGCCGTCTTTGGCCGACGTGACACCACACGCTTCGCGCAACACTTCGAGGAAGTGCATACCTTCTTCGTAGTTTACGGTCGTCGTCTGGCCGTTGAGGCGGAAGGTGAGCTCGGGCATGGCAGTCTCCTCTCGGTGGGTCTCGATGCTACCACCTGGTTCGCGAAAAGATTCTTGATGCACCTCGAGGGTGGATGGCGCCACTACGTATAGAGGCTCGGCGTGGGTAGCATCAGCAGGCCACATCTCGTCGCTTGCCGCCGCCCTTTCGGTGAGCCTCGATGGGGATCGACCGGGAGTTCTACACCAAGGAGAGTTTTGACGATGATCAACCCATGGACCCGTCGCCGTACGATTTTGACCGCCCTGTTCGCCGTGCTCGCCCTCGCCGCAACGAGCGCTCTGTTTTTGCCGCGGGCCGAAGCCGTAGGCTGTGGCGAAAGCCATGATGGCAGCACACAAATGGGTCAGTGGCTCGTGACGCAGGCTGCCCTGGACCGCGATTCGCAGAATGCCTGCTCCCTGGGTGAGCACTGCAAAGAGTGGTGCCTGACCGGTTGTGGCTCTGTCTTTCCCACCGGTCAATTCGATTGTTTCCCGCAGTGATCCTGCATGGAGTGATCCTGCGCGCAGTATTCCTGCGCGGGGTGATCGTCCGCGGCGGCAGTGCATCGATTGGCCCGGCAGCGTCTTGGTATGCTGTCGAATCATGACAGCTAGCTCCCGCCAGGAGATCACCACCCTCCTTCTCGCCTGGCGATCCGGCGAGGAGGAGGCGTTGGGGGAGCTGATGCCGCAGGTCTACCGCCAGCTCAGTGAGATCGCTGGCCATCTGCTGCGCCGTGAGTGGTCGAACAGGTCGCTCGAAACGTCAGCCCTGGTGCACGAAGCCTATCTGCGCTTGATCGACCTCGAGTCGATCGATTGGGAGAGCCGGGCTCACTTTTTTGCCATGAGCGCGCGCATCATGCGCCGAGTCCTGGTCGATCAAGCTCGCTACCATCAGCGGGCCAAGCGCGGCGGTGAGGCCCAGCGGGTCGAGACCGCCGAGCTGCGGGTGATGCCAGACGATTCGCCGCCGGATGTGATCGCCGTCGACGAGGCGATCAACGAGCTCGCCAAGCACGACGAGGAGCTGGCGCGGATCGTCGATTTGAGGTTTTTCGGCGGGCTCGCCCGCCACGAGATTGCCGAGGTCGTCGGCCTGTCGAGCGCCACGGTCACCCGGCGCTGGTACACCGCCCGCGCCTGGTTGATTCGCTATCTGTCGGCGGAGTCGCCGTGAGCGAGCAGCGTTGGCAGAGCATCTTCGTGCTCTTCGAGCGGGCGCTCGACGTCGAGGCCAGCCAGCGCTCGCGACTGCTCGACGAGGCCTGTGGAGGCGATACGGAGCTGCGCCGCGGGGTCGAAGGGATGCTCGAAGCGCACGACCAGGCGAGCCTGTTCTTTGACCGCTCGGAGCCTGCGCAGCGCTCGGAGCTTCGTCGGCGTGGCGAGAGCTTAGCCGACCAAGCCGCAGCGGCCGGTCGGGAGACACCTTTCATGCCGCAGCGGGTCGCCGAGCTGCCGGGCGAGTCCGGCGAGGCGGCATCGGATCTGCCTTTCCAGACCGTCGGCCCCTACCGCGTTTTACGCCAGATTGGCCAGGGCGGTATGAGCACGGTGTACCTGGCGGTGCGCGACGACGACGCGTACCGTCGCCGAGTGGTGGTCAAGGTGGTGCGGCGCGATATGCAGAGTCGCGCCATGCTCAGCCGATTGCGGGCCGAACGCCAGATCCTGGCCAGCTTGGAGCACCCCAACATCGCCCGCTTGTACGATGGCGGCAGCACCGCCCAGGGCATCCCCTACTTCATCATGGAGCACGTCGAGGGGATCCCGATCGACCGCTACTGCACCCAGCATCAGCTGTCGGTCGAGGAGCGCCTGGCGCTGTTCTGCAAGGTCTGTGTGGCGGTCCAGTACGCGCACCAGAACCTGGTGGTCCACCGCGATATCAAGCCCTCGAACATCCTGGTCACGGCGGACGGCGAGCCTAAGCTGCTCGATTTCGGCATCGCCAAGCTACTCAATCCCGGCATGGCCGGCTCCGACATCGAGCCGACGGCCGCCTGGCAGCGCTTGATGACGCCGAGCTTCGCCAGTCCGGAGCAGATCCGCGGTGAGCTGGTCACCACCGTCAGCGACGTCTACTCCCTGGGTGTACTGCTCTACGTGCTGCTCACCGGTCGCTTGCCGCATACCTTCGAAGGCCGTTCGCTGCGCGAGATCGAGCGTCTGTTGACCGAGACCGAGCCGTTGGCGCCGAGCCGGGTCGCGACCGACGCCATCACCTTGGATCAGGATTCAGACACCGGTTCGAACGAGGCTCGAAGCGCAGGCGAGGCCGAGCAGGACGCGCTCCTGTCGCGCTCGCGTCGAGTGTTGGCGGGCGATGTCGACGCCATCGTCCTCAAGGCCCTGCGCACGTCGCCGTCGCGGCGCTATGCGTCCGTCGGGCGCTTCGCGGCCGATGTCGACCGATTCTTGAGCGGCTTGCCGGTCGAGGCCCGAGGGGGAACCTGGCGCTACCGGGCGGGCAAGTTCGCCCGCCGGCATCGCACGGCGGTGGTGTCGTCGTCTGTCGCCGCGGTGCTGTTGATCAGCGCCGCCGTCGCCCTGGCGCTACAGAACCGGCGGGTCGTTGGCGAGCGCGACAAGAAGTCGCAAGTGGTGTCGTTG
>JBCCGX010001055.1:0-3754 GCA_039029035.1 Acidobacteriota bacterium
GCCACGACCCGACCGCCGATCAGAAACGACAAGCGAGCACGGCGCGCTGCTCGCGTGACGCCGGAAAAGCGCAGCTCGCGGCTTTCGGTGGTCACTTCGACCGTCGCCACCTTGACCCGTTTCAGGTGCTCGACATCCTCGTTCGATGTCGCGCGTTCGGCATCGGCGGAGATGTAGATGCCGAATCCGAGCGCCAACAAGGCTACTCCCAGACTGTTCCATCGCCTGACCATTGCTATGTTCTCCCGTGGATCCGACTCGCTCGCGTCGCTGCGCGAGGGCAGTGAGTCGGTCTTGCGAGCAGCGACGCTCGCCGGTTTTCCGAGTGATTTCCTCTATGAACTGGCTGACCGGTCAATTCCTTGCATCACGAATGAGCTTCGCTGACCAACGCCTCTCGGATGTGATGGCTTCAGCTGGACGTGCGAGGCCGCACGCCGTCGAAGAAGATGCTCACGACATCTTCGAGGTAGCGTTCTTCCATCTCGTCCGGATCCGCCTCCTCGCCCACCATCTGGCACAGTAGCGGCTTGGTCTGGAACCAATGCAGCGATAGGGCGAGAAACGCCTTGATCATCGAAACCGGGTCGAGATCGTCACGCAGCTCACCTTGCTGCTGGGCCTCGTGGATACGCTCGATACCGAGCTCGTAGAGATCGGCTTCCTGCGCCAGGCAGGGATCGTCACCGTCCTCGACAAAGCGCCACGACATGAACCGGACCGAATTGGGATCGCTCTGTAGAAAACGGAAGTAGGCCACGATCGAATCGCGCAACAGCTGTGCCGTTCCCCTGGAGCTCGCCAGCATGGTCCGCTGGGCTTCGTAGTACTTGCCGAAGTGGCGCCTCTTGAGCTCGTCCCACAACTCTTCCTTGGAGCCGAAGTGGTGGTGGATCAGGCTCTTGGTCACGCCTGCCCGGCGCGCGATGCGGCTGGTCGGCGTCTCGGCGGGTCCGTGGGCCAGGAAAAGCTCCTCCGCCGCTTCGAGAATAGCGGCCCGGGTCGCCTCCGGGTCACGGCGACGCCTGGCTTCGGCAGGATGGGTCGCGAGAGTGGTCATCGAGGTGATGTTATGAGTTGCTAGGCCGGTTGGGGCACATCACATGAGAGGCTAACTGGCCGGCCGGTCAATAGCGTATAGCGCACCCCTCAGTCCGTCAAGCATCAAATTTCTTCGCATCCTGGGCAACCCGAGATAGAGACTTCGAGAACCAATCGATGCCTCTCGGCGTTCCTTGCGGTAAATTACACTTTCGGCAGCCTGTCAGAGACGTCTGTCCGATAGGCCCAATAGACTTATGGCAACGGAAACCATGCCCCAGGCGCCGGTGACGCCATCGAAGGGACGGGAGAACGAGCTCGCTCGATTGCTCGAGCGCTGGGAGCTGGCTCGGGACGGAGAAGGGCAGTTGGTTCAGCTCCGCGCCGAGGCCGGCCTTGGCAAGTCTTTGCTCGTCCGGCGCCTGGCGGAGAGCACGGCCTCCGAATCCCGCGCCTTCCTGCTCGGTCGTTGCACGGCGCGGGACCGCCAGACCGCCTTCGCGCCTCTGCATGACTTGTTGTGGCGCCTGGAGAACGAGACACAGCATTCCCCAGCTGAGCCGGACGATGCCACCCCGCCACCGGATCTGCGGCTACGGGCAACGCTCGTCGCTCGCCTCAGGACCCTCCTTGCGACCACCGCCCCGGTCCGCACGACCGCACTCAATCTCAACCCTGAAGGCCAGGCGCGAAAAACCCTGGAGTCGCTGAGCGATCTGTTCCTGGAAAGCGCCAAGCGGTTGCCGATTCTGCTGGTTATCGAAGACCTGGACTGGATCGATCCATCGAGCCTCGAGTTGCTCAAACTGCTGGCGCATCGCAAGCCCAATGTGCAGCTGATGGTCGTGTTGACCTTCAGCCCCGGGTTCGAGCCCGCCTGGGATCACCGCCCTCATCTCTCCTTGCTCGAGCTCGAGCGATTGACGCCTGAGCAACAGGACGAACTCCTCGATCGGCTGACCGTCCGAGGACCTTTGTCTCTAGAAGCCCGCCGAGAGATCCTTGCCCTGTCGGGCGGCGTGCCCCTCTTCCTCGAAGAGCTCGTGCAACTCGCCCGCGTGTCAGGTGCTGCGTCCGCGGATGGCCCGAGCGGACCGGACACCGCCGACCCGGCCACAACCTTCGGCCGCAGCGTCGCGCAGCGGATCGAGCACCTGGGCGATGTCGGTGAGCTGGCGCAACAAGCTTCTGTGCTGGGAGCGGAGCTGGCCCAGGAGCACCTGGCCCAGCTCTCGGACTTCGACGAAGCGGCCTTGCACGAAGCCCTCGACCGATTGATCGACAGCGACATCTTGCATCGCCGAGAGGCCCGGGGCACCGACCTGGCATTCCGCCATGCATTGCTCCACGCCGCCGTGCGGGAAACGCTGCCGGAAGCGACGCTTCGAGAAGCGCATCGGCGATCGGTGAACGTCTTGAACGAGAGCTTTCCCGACTTCGCCTCGGCCAACCCGGGACGCATGGCGGAACATTACGCCGCAGCCGGAATGACCGCAGAGGCTGCTGGCGCCTGGCGCGCTGCGGCCGAGCAGTCAATCAGCCATGCCGCCCATCTCGAAGCCGCGGCCTGCGCCCGACGAGGACTCGAGCAGGTCGAGTCCCATCCTGAAAGCGACGTGCCGAGCAAAGAAGAGATCGCCCTGCGGATCGCTCTCGGGGCGGCCCTGGGGACCGCCAAGGGTTATGCCGACTCGGACGCCCAGGCAGCCTACGACCAAGCGCTCGAGCTGGCCTGGCAGGAACCTCCCACCCTCGACCTGTTCACTGAGCTGCAGGAGATGGCCAGCTTCTACTTGGCGCGAGGCCACGTCCATACCGCCCTGGCCATCGCGGAGCGCGCCATGGGCCTAATCGAGCACCGCGAGGAGACCGAGATCTTGTCGACCGGGCGCCGAACCCTGGGCTTCGCCCAGATGCTGCGCGGCCAGTTCACCGACGCCGACAAGAGCCTGCAGCAAAGCCAGGCGCCCTACTCGGTGCATCGCTCGCTGATGCAGGCGACGCCCCCGGCGATCGGTATTCCGCTGGCCGAATCCCTGAGCCACCGCGCTCTGACGCAGTGGTTCCTCGGCTATCCGAGCCAAGCCTTGAAGCACGGCACCGATTCGCTGACCCTGGCGAAACGCTTCAATGACCCCTTCACTCGCGTCTTCACCATCCACCGCGCTTGCTTCTTACACGTCTTTCGCCGTGAGCCGATTCCGACCCGGGAGCTCGCCCACGAGCTCGTCGAGCTGGCCAATCGCCACGGCTTCCTGTTCTTCATCGCTGCCGGCATGTTCTTGGAGGGCCAAGCCTTGACCGCTCAAGGTAGGGCGGCGGAAGGCTTGCAGATGATGTCAGGCGGCCTCGACGGTGTCTGGGCCTCCGGCATGGAGGTCGGCCGACCGCGCAACCTCGCCCTCCTCGCCGAAGCCTGCGGCCGCTCCGAATTGGTCGAGCAGGGGCTGTCGCTGATCAAGGAAGGCATCGCCGCCGTCGAGATCACCGGCGAGGCCCACTACGAGCCCGAGCTTTATCGCATCCAAGGTGAGCTACTGCAACAGCAGGGGGCGCCTGAAGAAGAGATCGAAGAGAGCCATCTGCAGGCTCTAGCTGTGGCCCGACACCACAATGCCCGCTCCCTCGAGCTCCGTGCCGCCGTCGGCCTCGGGCGCCTATGGCGCAGTCGCGACAAGGTGCGCCAGGCGCGAGAGCTCTTGGCGTCGGTCTA
>JBCCGX010001056.1:0-3740 GCA_039029035.1 Acidobacteriota bacterium
AAGCCACTGCGCTACACGTCAACCAATGGCGAGATCAATGGCTTCAACGCGCTGCTCCTACGGCTGCTCGACGGTCGCCACACCATCGTCCTGCTCAACAACACCGGCGAGACGCAGCTGGTGACGATGGCGGAGAACATCGTGCGTGTGCTCTACGACTTGCCGGTCGCCGAGCCCGAGCCGCGTCTGATCGATCGCTTCTTCGAGCAGTTGGCAACCGGTCCGGTGTCAGAAGCGGTCGAGTTCTATCGCTCCCAGCGGGCGTCGGATCCCGACGACTACCTGTTCTTTCCCTGGCCGGTGCGCATGCTCGGGCAGCAGATGTTGCGCGAGGGCAAGACGGCCCTTGCCGCCAAGTTGCTCGAGTTGAACGCGGAGACCCATCCTGCAGACGCCCGGACACAGCAGTTGTTGGCCGAGGTTCGTCGACGGAGGGAAGAGGCGAGGGAGTAGGCCGCCAAGACGCACTTGGACGCGATCTAGGCTAGATTCAGCCCATCATGCAACTCGACACCGCTAACCACCGGCTGAGCCTCGATCCGCGCGACCCAGCGTTTTATCAGGACCCGTATCCGGCCTATCAGCGCCTGCACGAGGAGGCGCCGGTGGTCTACTGGGAGGAGTTCGAGCGTTGGTGCTTCCTGCGCCAACGCGATGTCTCCGCCATTCTGCGCGATCGCCGGTTCGGCCGCAGCATGGCCCAACTCGACGACGCTGCGGTCAGCGAGCCGACCTTGGCGGTGGATCGCTTCAGCCTGCTCGAGATGGAGCCTCCATCCCACACGCGCCTACGCCGGCTCGTACAGGGGGCCTTTATCGCCCGGCAGATCGAGCGGCTCCGGCCCCGCATCGAAGCGTTGTGCCACGAGCTCATCGACCGGATGGAGGAGGGGGTTCGTGCCGACCTCCTGCCGGCTTTCGCTACGCCGATTCCGGTTATTGTCATCGCCGAGCTCTTGGGGGTGCCGACTGAAATGAGCGATCGATTGCTCGCCTGGTCCCACGCCATGGTGGCGGTGTACGAGCTCGGCCCGAGCGCGGAGCAGATTGCGCAGGCGCGGCGGTCGGCCGACGAGTTCGTGGCCTTTCTGCGCGACTATGTGAGGCGTCGCCGCAGCGAGCCCCGAGAGGATCTGCTGACCAAGCTGATCGAGGCCGAAGAAGACGGAGATCGGCTGAGCGAGGACGAGCTCATCTCAACCTGCATCCTACTGCTCAATGCCGGCCACGAAGCCACGGTCAACGTCATCGGCAACGGCACCCTGGCCCTCTTGCAGAACCCGGAACAACTGGAGGGCTGGCGAGCCGATTCTGAGCGGACAGCTTCGGCGATTGAAGAGCTGCTGCGTTTCGATACCCCTCTGCACCTCTTCAACCGGTGGGTCCTGGAAGATCTGACCGTCGGCGACTTGGAGCTGAAGAAGGGGATGGAAATCTCGCTCCTTCTCGGCGCGGCTAATCGCGATCCTCAAGCGTTCGAGGAGCCGCATCGGCTGGACCTGACCCGCAGCCCCAACCACCACGTCTCCTTCGGCGCCGGTCTGCACTACTGCCTCGGCGCGCCCCTGGCCCGATTGGAGCTCCAGATCGCCCTGCCGATCCTGTGGGAAAGGCTGCCGCGCCTCGCCTTGGTCGGTGAGCAGCGCTTCAAGAACAGCTACCACTTCCGCGGACTCGAGAGCTTGTGGGTCGAGTATTGACTCCTGTCGTGCGAGAGTATCCCGAGTTGATCAGAGGAGAGTCTTAAGTGAGCGATTCGGACGACTATGACGCTGGGGCGATACCAGTGATCACCGCGAGCGAGGCCGCTCGCAAACGTCCAGGAATGTTCCTGGGTTCGACGGGTTTCTTCGGTTTACTCAACTATCTGGTCGCCGCGTTCAACCTCCATCTTCGTGGGCAGGCTTCGACGATCGATTGCGAGGTTAGCGAGGAAGGTTTCGCGATGCGCTCCGATGCAGAATTGCGGGTCGAGGAATTCGTAGAGGGTTCGATTTTTCCTTTCGAGAGGCTCACTGGCGAAGGCGTCGATGGCTTTATCTTGGCGATGTTCTCGGAATTCCTCGAGGTCGATGTGACAAGCGCCGGGTTGCGACGGCAGCTTCGATATGAGGCTGGCTCGAGAGTCGCGCGGCGCTCCACCCGAAGTTCAGATTCACCCGCTGCGCGGCTCCGGTTTCGGCCCGATCGTTCGATCTTCACCGTGCCTTCGGTATCGCAGGCGAACCTGCACAGCTACCTCGCCCGTATCAGCCACCTCAACCCGGGTGTCACCCTGAACCTGACGGTCGCGAACAGTCAATGCACCTACAACTCTCGCGGCATGATCGATCTGTTCTTTCATGTCGCTCAGCCCTTCCAGTATCTTCATCCACCGATTCACATCGTGGCACAGCAGGATGAGCTCAACCTCGATCTCGCCCTCGCGTTCCATAGCTGGAAGAGAGACCATGTTTGGTCCTTCGTCAACAAAGGGCGTACTGTGGACGGCGGTACCCACGAAGGAGGGCTCTTGGCGGCGGCAAAGGAACTGCCAGCAATTTTCGGGATGGAAGCCACTGTCGGGATCCTTGCTGTGATGGCTCTGGACTACTCGAACGTCGCCTACGAAGGGTGTATCAAAGCCCGTGTCGAGAACCCTGAGCTCGAGACGATGGTCAAGGAGATGATCTTACGAGGAGCAAAGACCTGGGCAGCGGAGAATCCCGCCGAAATAGAGCATCTGCGCCGGGTCGAGGAATTTCAGTTTGCCGGCATCTGGTGAAGGGCGGGAACCTCCGGCCTCTCAGGACTCCTGCCGCGGATCATCGCGGCCACCCCAGTTGTTGACCGTCGAGAGCTCGAAGCATCCGCTGGCTTTGGCGTAGACGAAAAGCTGCATCCGATAGGTTGCGAGGTACCTCGAGGGGTGGTTGATCAAGGCGACGCCGAGGGGGCCGCTGCCGCCGCCGGGGGTGTCGACTTCACGGGCCAAGTCTTGGGCTGACAGGTTCTCGACCAGCGTCTCGAGCTCCGCGATCTGCCGGTCGGCGGCAGCGGGGAAGGCGTCGCTGGCCAGGTCTTCGGCCGCGGCGGCCCGGGCGTGGTACTTCTCCCAATCGCCTGTGACCAGCGCCTCGGCGGTGGCGATGCCGCAGTAGCTCAGATAGCGCAACAATTCCAGGGTGGTGCGCATTCCCTCGGCCGGCCGGTAGTCGAGCTGCTCTGCGGAGAGCTTGCTGTGCAGATGCTTGAGAATCTGGGTCTCGTGGCGCATTGAGTTGAGAAGATGCTCGGGTGAGTACATTCAAGACCTCCTCGGGTCATGGGCTCGTTGCCTCTGGCCGACCGCGAGCTGCAGGCTGTCGAACCCGTCGGTTGTCTGGGTGTCGCGAGATAGATCGATACCGTGCCGCTGGCAATCGACAACCATGCGGTCGATTCGACGGAGTCGCCACCAGGTCTCGGCATCGTCCAGGGCCTCAGGCAGCAGGCTCAGGCAGTGCGTGACGCTGTCGACGGGTGGTTCGGTCGCGGTCTCCCAGAGCCCTAGATGCAGCGCCAGCTCGAGGGTAGCTGGAACGTCTCCGCCGGTGCTGCCAGAGTTCTCACCGGCGATCTCGAGCGCTCGCCGGTAGGCTTCCTCGGCGTCGCCGGGGCGGCCGAGGTGCTGGGAAGCTCGGCCGGCGGCGATCGCCACGGCCAACAACGTGTCGCGGGCACCGCTCTCGACAGCGAGGTTGATTGCCTCATTGATCCGA